>JAGBPE010000046.1 GCA_017633495.1 Bacteroidales bacterium
CAGGTGCTGCAACGCGACCGTCACGCGCACTACATGGGCACCCTCGCCCTCATCGCTTCCACCATGGAGCAGATGGCCATCGAGGTGCGCCACTGGCAACGTACGGAGCTCCGCGAAGCAGAAGAGGCTTTCGGAAAAGGACAGAAAGGCTCCTCCGCAATGCCCCACAAGCGCAATCCCATCGGCAGCGAGAACATGTGCGGATGCGCCAGAATCTTGCGCGGCTACATGGTCAGCTCTTACGAGAACATCCCACTATGGCACGAGCGCGACATCTCCCACTCCTCTGCCGAGCGCATCATGCTCCCCGACGCCACCATCCTGCTCGACTACATGCTCAATCGTTTCGGCAACATCCTCGAAAACCTCGTGGTCTTCCCGGAGAACATGCTGAAAAACATATACTTGACCCACAAGGTCATCTTCGCACAGCGCGTGATGACCGCCCTCATCAACAAAGGCTTCTCCCGCGAAAAGGCCTACGACCTCGTGCAGCCCATCGCCATGAAAGCCTGGTTCGAAGCCCTCGACTACAAAGAGCTTCTGCTCCAAAACCCCGAAGTGATGGCCCAATTCACCCCCGAGGAACTCGACCAATGCTTCACGCTGGAGTACTATCTGAAGCAGGTGCCGGCCATTTTCGAACGCGTCTTTGGAAGTTAGCAATTAGCTGTTAGTAGTTAGCATTTGCCGCTCATCCGTAAACTGCTAACTACTAACTACACACTAAATGAATAACCACCATTAAAAATCACATTATGAACAATCTTCACATTCTGGGAGCCCACAACTCCCTCTTCAACGAGTTCATCTCGGAAGTCAGAAGCGCTGACGTGCAGACCGACAGTATGCGTTTCAGACGGAATCTCGAACGCATCGGTGAAATCTTCGCATACGAAATCAGCAAAGGCATGCAATACGCTGATCAGGAAGTGGTTACGCCTCTTGGCATCGCCACCATTCCGCGTCTGCAGGAGAAGCCGGTGCTGGCCACCATATTGCGCGCCGGACTGCCCCTGCACCAAGGTATGCTCAACTATTTCGACCACGCTGACAACGCCTTCATCTCCGCCTTCCGCAAATACTACAAGGACGGCACTTTCGAGATCCAGATTGACTACCTCTCGGCGCCCGATTTGGACGAGAAGACGCTGATTCTCTGCGACCCGATGCTCGCCACCGGACAGTCGCTGGTGCTGGCTTATGAGGAACTGATGAGCAAGGGTGCCCCACTTCACACGCACATCGTGAGCGCGATCGTCAGCCGACAAGGTCTGGACTACGTGATGAGCAAACTTCCCGATGACAGCTGCACTTTCTGGGTGGGCGCCATCGACGAGGAGCTGACCGCGCAATCCTACATCGTACCCGGTCTCGGTGACGCCGGCGATTTGGCGTATGGTATCAAGGAATAGGACTTTATTCTAAAATATGCTATATTTGCCGATTAATTTTTGAATCTGAAAAATTGTATGGCGAAATTCAAGAAAATACTACCCGATATTCTCAAGACCACCATATTTGTCGGATTGGGAATCCTCTTTATATGGCTATCCGTCAAGGATTTAAGCAAGGAAGACATCCACATGATTTTCTCTTCCATGTCGCTGGTCAACAATCCGCAAGGATGGCTTTTCATCGGTCTTTCCGTGTTGGCGATTGTGGCGGCGGACCTCATCCGCGCGGCGCGTGCGGAGCTGCTGCTGAAATCCATCCACTATCGACCGCGCTTCTCCATGATGTTCTATTCCGTGATGGTCTGCTATATCGCCAACCTTGCACTGCCCCGTCTTGGAGAGATTCTGCGCTGCACTTTCCTGCAACGATACGAGAATATCCCCTTCCAAAAATCGCTCGGCACAGTCATCCTCGAACGCGCCGTGGACGTGGTGTGCTGGCTTTTCCTGCTCATCATCGCCCTTCTTCTCAACAACGGACTGCTCTCCAATCTGATTGTCGATCAGAGCCAGCAGCTCACCCTTGAGGAGTGGTTCGCGCAAAAAGGTTTGAGCTACGTAGGCAACTATCTGCTCTACATTATCATTGGCGTCGTCGTTCTGCTGATTGTGATTATCCGACTGACCCGTAACTGGTGGCAAAAACATCCCGCGCTCGTCAAAGTGGCCGATTTTTTCAAAGGCATTTGGCGCGGTTTCGTCTCCATTAAAGACATCCCCAACCCGTGGCATTTCGTCTTCTGGACCGTTGCCATGTGGGTCAGCTATTATCTCGGAGTCTATCTGTTTTTCCACGCACTGCCCTATCTGCAACATATCGGTCCCGGAGCCGCATTCACCGTGCTGATATTCGGCACCATCGCCTTCATGATTTCACAAGGCGGACTGGGTGCTTATCCGCTCATCACCGCCGGAATCGTGATGCTCTACGGCATCTCCTACACGCAAGGTTTGGCCGCCGGTTGGATCGGTTGGATTCTGCAAACCGCTGTCTCCCTGGTGCTTGGACTCTTCTCCCTCATCGCCACTTCGTTCTACAAACGGCATGATGCCGCTGAAATCCCCGAAGAAAAATGAGCGGTATAAGCCTCCATATCGAAGAGAAAATCGTTCCGTGGTCGTTTTTCCAGGAAAACGACGTTAAACTGCATAACCACAAAATCGTCTTTACCAACGGCTGTTTCGATGTGCTGCACTTCGGACACGTCCAGTATCTTCTGGAAGCCAAGAAGTTAGGCGATTTGTTGGTAGTGGGGTTGAACAGCGATGCGTCCGTACGTAGGCTGAAAGGCGAATCGCGACCTATCAATGGAGAAAAAGAGCGCGCTTTCGTATTGGCAGCGCTGGCCTTTGTAGACTATGTGGTTGTTTTTGAAGAAGATACACCCAAAGAGCTCATCGAAGTGGTGAAACCGAACGTCCTGGTGAAAGGCGGCGACTATAAGATCGAAAACATCGTGGGTGCGGATTTCGTAATGCAAAACGGCGGCACCGTCACCACGATTCCTTTTGTGGAAGGCTTCTCTTCCACCCATATTATCGAACAATTAAAACATTAATAATGAAAAAGTTATATCTGATATTGTTGACGTTAATGTCCTTTTCGTTGATGGCACAGAATCTGGATGTGACCGTCTATTCGCAGAATATTGCATTGGCAGACCCGCAAGGCAACAAGCAGGAAATCCAACGTCAGACTGCTGCATATCCTTATATATCAGAATCCTACGAAATACCTGCATACGGTTTGTACCAAAAATACTGGGACACGGTGAACATCCGAAGCAAGATGCTGGAGATTCCGTTCTCCAACGACCGATTGATGCTGATGCTGGTGCAAGATGCTAATAATCCGTTCGTTATGCCGTGTCAGTTCGAGAAGATCAAAACTACCTACGGCGAAACCAAAAACGGAGGTTTCCATCCCGGCATCGACCTGAAAACCGAACCGCAAACCCTTGTCAAGAGCTGTTTCGACGGCGTGGTGCGCATAGCCACCTACTATGGTGACTACGGTCTGATGGTGGTGGTTCGTCACTACAATGGCCTCGAAACCGTGTACGCCCACCTCGACAAACTGTGCGTAACCCCTCATCAAATCGTGAAGGCCGGACAGGTGATCGGACAGACGGGCACCACAGGCAACACCAAGGAGTGCATCCTCCATTTCGAAACCCGCTTTATGAACGAATACTTTGACCCTGAGTTGGTTATCGATTTCGAGGAAGAGGATGTGTTGCAGAACAATATGGCGTTGATGTCCCGCGACTTTAACATTATTTCGCTGGAAGAGGTCGGCAACTGGAAGCCTGCCGCTCCAAAGCCTTCTGCAGCACCTGCTGCAAAACCCGCAGTAAACCAAGAAGTTAAGCAAGAAGTGGCTACACAACCTAAAAAACAAGAAGCAGAAGAGGAGACCGTTGAAGAGACGCCCAAAACGGAAACGGTAAATCCGACTACGACACCACAAGAAACTGCCGTTTATCACACTGTAAAGGCTGGAGAAAACCTCTACCGCATCTCGGTGAAATACAACACCACGGTTGACAATATATTGAAACTCAACAATCTGAAAAACGCCGACAAAATCGTCGAAGGTCAGAAACTCCGCGTAAAATAAAAAAAGGATGCCACAATGTGACATCCCTACAGTAAATCTGAAATTCCTTCAGGATTATGATTCTGAAGGGACTTTCTCGTCCTCTTCTTTGAACATAAAGAAGAACGCTATTGCGACCACCAAAGCGTAAGCGGCGAAAATATACCATGCCGTACTCCAACCCTGCATCACTACATGAGGATCTGCATGATTCTTAAATGGCGTGAAAACCAATCGGTTGAGCACCGCTTGTGCCGCAAAGGTACCGATAGTGGCACCTATGCCGTTCGTCATCAGCATGAACAATCCCTGAGCAGAAGAGCGGATGGAAGTTTCCGTCTGCTGATCCACAAACAGCGAACCGCTGATGTTGAAGAAGTCGAAGGCGACACCGTACACGATGCAGGAGAGGATGAAAAGCCACACGCCAGGTCCTGGATTGCCCATTCCGAAGAAGGCGAAACGCAGCACCCACGCAAACATGGCAATCAGCATCACCTTCTTAATGCCAAACCTCTTTAAGCAGAAGGGTATCAGCAAGATACACAGCGTTTCGGAAATTTGCGAAAGTGAAATCAGCATGTTGGCATGTTTCACGCCAAACGTGTCCGCATATTCGGGAATGTGACCAAAACTGTGCAAGAAGGGATTAGCAAAACCATTGGTAATCTGCAAAGAGACACCCAAAAGCATCGAAAAGATGAAGAAAACCGCCATCTTTTTCTGCTTGAAGAGCGTAAAAGCTTTCAAACCGAACATATCCACAATTGATGTGACCTTCCCGTCATTGTTGGTTCTGCATTTGGGCAAAGTGAATGCATACAAACCGAGAAGCAGACCGATGGAACCACTCATCACAAATTGGTTTGCAGTTTTTTGGAAACCCAGCAAATCCACACACCACATGGATATGATAAAACCAATCGTACCGAATACACGGATAGGCGGGAAATGTCTCACCCGATCCAATCCAGCTAATTCCAATGCGTTGTAAGCCACTGAGTTGGAAAGCGCAATCGTGGGCATATAAAACGCCACTCCGATGGTGTATAGCGCAAACAGCGGTCCGAATTGCACCGCATCACCGGCACTCAGTCCGTACAAACCGGCAGAAATCATGGCCGCACCTGAAATCAAATGACTGAGTCCCAACACTTTCTGTCCCTGTATCCATCTATCGGCCACAATACCCAAGATGGCAGGCATGAAAATCGACACAATACCCTGTATCGAATAAAAAATGCCGATCTTCATACCCAATCCGTGGGTGTGCAGATAGGTGCCCATACAGGTGAGATACGCCCCCCAAATAGCAAACTGGAGGAAATTCATTAGAATAAGTCTGGATTTTATATTCATATCTTTACTTTTAAGTCAAAAAATCTCAACTCCCAACTCACTTTACCTTAAAATCAAAAAGGCACTCCCCTTCCAAATAGCCTTGCAGGTGGTCGTTAATATGCACCGGACCCACCCCCACCGGCGTGCCCGTGAAGAGGATATCTCCCATCTTCAACGTCATAAAACGCGAAACGTACGAAATAAGCGTGTCGATGGAAAAGAGCATGTCGCGTGTATGACCGGTCTGCACCTGCTCACCATTCAGTAGTAGATGGAAATGTAAATCCTGGACGTCCGCGAAACGGCTCTTCGGGACGAAACCACCCACCACTGCGGATCCGTCAAACGCTTTCGCGATTTCCCACGGTTCACCCTCCGCCATACACTTACGCTGGAGGTCACGGGCGGTAAAGTCCACCCCCAACCCGATTTCATCGTAGTACTTGTGCGCGAATTTCTCTGAAATGCACTTTCCCAACCGATTGATTTTCACGATAATCTCGGTTTCGTAATGCACCTCCTCCGAAAAATCGGGCAAGAAAAACGGACGGTTGCAGCGCGTAATCGCCGATTCCGGTTTCAAGAAGAAAACCGGCTGCTTGGGAACCGCATTGTGCAATTCCGCCGCATGGGCAGCATAGTTGCGACCAATACAGATGAACTTCATGACGATTAGAAGAAGTTGATATTCAGAGCAATTTCAACGTAGCCCAAGTTGGCACGCTGATCCAGCTTGCTGAGACTGTTCTGCGCTTTGCCTTTTCCTTTGAAATAGTTGGTGAACGTCTGCACATAGTTCACCATCAGACCGGCACGCATATTCGCAGTAACGGAATATTCGAAACCGACGCCTGCAATGAATGCCTCCTTAAAAAACGAAGCCTCCTGAGAATCCTTTTTCTCGCGCGACCAAATCTCCGTATCTATCATATAACTATCTGTTGAAGTTGCATTTAAGTTAAAACTATGCAACAAACCTGCATTTCCGCAAATAAAGAAATTGTTGATGGAATTGGTCTTCAACGTAACCATCGTCGGGATGGTCAGATAGATAGAACGATAGGTTCGCTGCGTGGGGACGCTGTCGGCCACGAAAAACGAGCCAATGGGGATATTATCCAAGAATTTCATCTTTCCACCGGTATGTTCTGCAAAAAGACCCGTGGAGAAGTAGAAATTCTTTCGTTCCGTCAGATTGATATTGACATTCACCCCGTAACGCATGCCCGCAATGACGCCGTTCTTGTCGTATCCCTCCGTGTGCGGATACATCCAATTGATGGTGGGGGCAAACGTCACACCGAAGTTGACACGATTGCCAATGCCTGAATCTTTAATGTAAGTGGAGGACATTCTGGGTTGCGGATCGGTAGAATTACCGTAAGTTTGCGCATTCAGAGCCATTGCACCGACGCACAATATAGTTACTAACACAAAGAGTTGTTTCTTCATAACTGTATGTTTTTTTGATATTTATAATCTGTATATCACGAAATTTCTTTCAAAATGCAAAAGTATAAAAAATACAAAAAACGCTTCAATGCGATTATATCCTATTTCTTCATCACCTCCATCGCCTTCTGAATCACATTGTCGGTTTTGTTGACGACAGGATAGAACGCTTCATCTCCGTAAAGATTGCGTCCGATGAGCGCTTTCAGCCAAACTTTCAGTTCTTTCGAGGAGTTTGCCGACATTTTGGAGACCTTCTTTTTGTTGTTTTTCTCGTAATACTGAACCAGTTGCTGCAACATCTGGTCGGTAACCGTCATACCGGCCACGAAGGATTTAGCGTCTTTGTACTGCTTGGTGAGCGCAGATTTGTGCTCATTGGCATAGTGGAAGGCGAACTGGATGAGCGCTGAGGAGTTGGCAATGTCGTAGTAGGCGTTCATATCCTCTCCACGGTCCAGCGGAACAAAGATGTCAGGCATGATGCCACCGCCGCCGTAAACCTTACGACCCTTCAACGTGTAGTAGACCTTCGTGGAGTCGAGATGGATACTGTCGATACTCTCCATCTCACCGTTCACCAGACGATTGTAGATGTCCTCGTAGTAGGCTTCCTTCCCCTTTTCGTAATCGCGCTGGATGCAACGACCGCTCGGCGTGTGGTAACGGGAGGTCGTCAAGCGGATACTGGATTTGTCGGAGAGGTCGAACTGCCGCTGTACCAACCCTTTACCGAAAGAGCGGCGACCGATAATTGTACCGCGGTCATTATCCTGGATGGCACCCGCCACAATCTCGCTGGCGGAGGCGCTGAAATCGTCGATCAGAATCACGAGCTTGCCCTCCTCGAAATCACCCTTTCGAGAGGCGTAAATCACTTCCGGACGCACTTTCGATCCTTCAATGGAGACAATTTCGCGATTATTGGGCAGAAATTCGTCGCAAACGCTGATGGCAGCTTCCAAGAAACCGCCGCCATTGCTCCGCAAATCGACAATCAGGTTCGTCATTCCCTGCCGCTTCAGCTTCTGAATGGCATTGTTAAACTCTTTAGCAGTTGTGCTGCCAAACTCGTTCAGTTTGATGTATCCGGTTTTCGCGTCTATCATGTATGCCACATCCACCGTGTATGTCGGAATCACTCCTCGAGTAATCTCGTAAGTGTATTTGTCCTTGAATCCCGGTCTCAGAATGCCGACCTTCACTTTAGAGCCTTTCTTTCCGCGTAACAGTTTGAATGCCTGATCGTTCTTGATTCCAATAATGGACTTTCCGTCCACCTCAATCATACGATCGCCCGCCATCAGACCTGCCTTTTCAGAGGGTCCGCCGGAAATCACGGAGACCACCATCAGCGTGTCGTTCATGATGTTGAACTGGATGCCGATACCCTCGAAAGAGCCTTCCAAAGTCTCCATTTCGCGCTTGTTCTCTTCGGCGGTGGAGTAGGAAGAGTGCGGGTCCAAGCCCTGCAGCATCGCATCGATGGCCAGTCCGTAAATGGAGTCCACATTCACGGAATCCACATAATACTGATCGATATAGCTCATCACTTCGCTCATTTTGTTGAGCTGCTGATTGGCATTTCGGCTCAAACGGCGC
This sequence comes from Bacteroidales bacterium, assembly GCA_017633495.1. Lineage (GTDB taxonomy): Bacteria > Bacteroidota > Bacteroidia > Bacteroidales > WCHB1-69 > F23-D06. The sequence continues at coordinate 8,452 of JAGBPE010000046.1, forward strand.
GGGTTGACACGCAATGCGACGGAGAAACCGGCCAAAAAAGCGACTACAATCCACAAAAATATCAGACAACCTGTACGTCTTGTTTGATTATCGCTCATGTTTTCTTAGTTTTGACGTTTAATTGATGTTTGATGCAACAATTCTAGAAATTGTTCCAAAAATTCTTGATATAGCGTATCTTCTGTATGTTTTTGATAACGTTTGACGACCTGTTGCCACTGTTGCGGCTGCACCACAGCGATGTGGTCTTTCCGTTTGATACCGGCAATCTCATCCACCGTCATCATCCGTTGATAAAGCAATTCACTTAGCTGATTATCAATATTTTCCAAAATAGTGCGTTGCTTCACCAATTCCAAATTGGCGATATCGGAGCGCAGATCCAAATGTGAAATCATTTCCGCCCATTCAGCAGGTGTCATCTGCTGTTCCGCATCCGACAAAGCCTGCGACGGATTGTGGTGACACTCCGTCATCAATCCGTTAAATCCATAATTCATAGCCAGTTGCGCCACTTCCGAAATCCAACGCACCTGCCCGCACAAATGCGACGGATCGCACAGAATCGGCAATTCCGGTATCCGCACCTTCAGCTCAATCGGAATCTGCCACATCGGCGCATTCCGGAAAATGTTCTCCTGGGCGTCCGTAAACCCGCGGTGTACCGCCATCACAGAAGCCACATCTGCATTCAGGAAACGCTCGACATTACCCATCCAAAGCTTCAAATCGGGAACGATGGGATTCTTCACCATCACTGTGAAATCGGTATGGCGCACCGCATCTGCAATCTGCTGAACCTCAACGGGGTTAACCGTCGTTCTCGCCCCCACCCAGAAAGCACGGATATCGTGTTTCGTGCACAACTCCACTTGCTGGGCGTTCATCACCTCCACACAAACGGGCACGCCGACACTCTGCTGCACCTCCTGCAGCCACGACAACGCCACATCCCCAGCACCCGTAAAGCTGTCGGGAGCACTGCGCATCTTCCAAGCGCCCGCACGGAAATAGTGCAAATTGAGGTTTGCAACAGTCGCCTGCTCAACAAGTTGCTTAGCGGTAGTCAGAAGTTGCTCCCGACTCTCCGCCGCACAAGGCCCCGCTATCCAAATCCGCTCTTTCATTACTCTTCGGTTTCAGGTTCTTCTTCAATATCCGTGAAATACTTCTTCACGAACTTGTTCTTTAAGCTTCTGTTACCCAGCTTGTAAGTGAACGAAGGCAACCCTTTCGCCTGGTCAGGTTCCTGGAAGCGGTTCTTCGGTTTCACACTGGAGATAGCATCGTTGAACGCCTTGTCAGAAGCGAACGCCGACACTGCATTGTTCTCAAACTGGAAGTAGTAGAATTGGTTGTCAAACTCAAGATAGAGATATAGACGGTTACGAGAACCGCGCTTCTCAATCACGATGCGGCCCGGCACCATCTTATACTGCTGTTTGGCACCGCAAACAATCAACGGCAGTTTGGTTTGCGATTTGAAGGTCGATTGCTCCTTGTCCCACTCGAAGTCGATATTGGAGAAAAGGAACTTCACCTGCAACGCATCGGGCAGACGGCGATTTTGTCCCAAAGCCGTACTGCGCTGATAGCGGTCATATTCCGTTTTACCCAAAATATTGTACAAGGCAAGGTCGAAAGCCTCATCGCCGGAAACATCCACGAAATCCAACGTTGCATTATCCAACGCCTTGTTCATCAGGTCCATAGATTTCTCGTTGAAGAAGAAATCAATGGAGGTGGTGAGGTGCATTTCTGCGGAATCGGCAAGCATGTAGTTGACGATGGTACCGTTCGTCACGAAGCTCACGCGACCCAACTTAGTGCCCATGTCAATCGTACCGCTACCATGCGCCTCGCAATTGTCGGTGTTGAGTACAATGATATTACCCGGCACCGAAGGATCCATCAGCTTCTCTTTGGAAGCTGCCTTGAACTCACGAGTCTCCTTGTCGTAAGTAATGTAGCCGAACACATTGATGTATTCCGCATCGTTGAACTCGTCTTTTGCCACACCGAACGCAGTGTAAATACGGCCGGTTTTGTTACTGGAAGCGATGGCCACCACCACTTTACGTTCATTCATGTCCTTAGTGCGGTCGTGTACTTGCAACATGATGTTGTTAGGATCCACCTGTTGCAGAATCTTCATTCGGGCGTGTTTAATACTATCGCATCCGTGAATAATCTCCACCCCACCAAAATAGGAGAGGAAGGGGTTGGTACTGTGTAGTTCCGCACGACCGTCGAAAGCGAACTGATCACTGAAGTGGAAGTCCTTCTCCAACGGAATCTTCGCCTCACCGAAAGTCTCCTTCATGAAATACAGGGTATCGAAATAGAGCGTCTGCACACGCTGTTCGGCGTCAACATAGTCGTAATAGCCATTGGCATAGAACTTTGTAGCGCTCTGAACACGTGTGGTACAATTGTATAGTTCGTGGAATTTGTTCTCCCGACCAGCCAGGATGCGCGAATTCTCCAAAACATCCATGGCGGCTTTCTTGCGGATGGTGACATCACCGTGCTGCGGCGTGATGGCAGCGTCGCCCACGTTGATGTAACGCACACCATGTGCGAAAATAACATTCTTGGCAAAGTCAAACTCGGCATTCACCGCATTGAATTTATAGTCAACGTAAGGTGCCACCGCATACAACTCATTTCCAACACTTTGCATATCCACCAACTCCTTAATGGGCGTATTGTCAATGTCGGTGTTCTTATACGGGTCGTCCCACTTGAACCTCAACATTGTAGAGTCGATGGGGTCCCATTCGAACTCGGAAGAGCGGGCCTTGATTTCGTTCTGCACGAAATAGACGAGGGAAGCTTCGCCGTTAGCGATGAAGTGACCTTTTCGGGTCTTGAAATCAATATGGGAGTTGTAGTTGTCGGTGGAGAAAGCGACATCTTTACCGCCGCTGATGTCGTAAATCCGCAGGTCGGCGGTGTCGGCCAGCAGCTCATGATGCTTGAACTGGAAGAGCTGTGAGGAGATGTCGGCGCGATTGAACTTCACAATGCCCGTGCCGAACATACCCGTCGGGGTGATCTTGGAATTGCCCGTCAAAGTAGCCTCTCGGAAGATGTCCATCGGCTGTTCTAAAGTATGTATAAACATCTGATCCTGATAGGGTTCCCAATGCAGGTAAGCCTCTTCAACCGATGCCGGCGGGAACTCGGCACCCGCCATCTGCTCGTCCACAACATGACGATTGGCCGAACCGTTTGTTGAGTCGATATAGAACACCAAACTGTCGGAATAGGTGTGAGAAGTGACATAATCAACAGTACCTTTTCCTCGCAAGCCTCTGTTACTAAGACTGATGCGACCTTGATAAGCACCTCTGGTGCCGTACATGGGCAGACCGCCAGTGTTATGCACAAAACCCAAGGAGAAGTCAGACTGCACCTTCAACGGCTCCGCAATATCCGGGAAAATACCACCGGAAATCAACGAACCGCTGAACTTCATGGAATCAATCACAAAGTTGTCCAAATTGACGATTCTAAACTGATTCACAGCATAATAGAACTTATTTCTGTCGTATACACCACCCAAAACGTATGGTTGGTCATAGAAGACCTTACCACCCTTGCGCGCCTCGAAAATCGGGTAGTCGGGATAGTCGGTCATACCGCTTTTGTTACCGGGCGCGTCGACGTAGAGCACACCGGAAAGCTCCTCAATCTGACTACGTACACGTTGCAGTTTATGATCGCCATACATATCCACCGGGCCGTCCTTATCCTCCACATACATGATTAGCGTATCAATAACGTCCATATCCACCAAGAAACGATCATAATCGAACTGGCAGTTGTGGGTCACAAAATCGAACAAACCTCCAATAACCCGACCGGAGAAGACCATGTTGCGATTCTTCTTGACCGTCACCAACTCATCCATAGGATAAACGTTCACAATCTGCGGATCACTAAGAACAAAAAACTCGCAACCCGTGATTTTCAGGTCGTTGGTAACCAAATCCAAGGATGCGTAGTGCGTTTTCGACTCCAACTTGATATAGTCATAGTCTTTCTTCTTCACCTGATTGTTCAGATATTGCGAAATTTTACTACGATAATGGATATGATTGTTATTGACATCATATTCGATAAAACCGCGGGCGGCAAAGTCAATCATCATCGCCTTGATATCCAATGGCGGCTTGTTAAACCAGCGAATCACATCTTCAATAGTAAGATCCTCATAACCAACACTATTGAAGAGCTTCCACAGCGTGTAGAGAGGGTTTACTGTATTGAAACCGGCGATTTCGTGCATCACCTCCTCTTCGTAATAGTTTTGCGACTCGAAATAGGCCTCCTGAACACTAGTATTACCCACAATCGGCTTCAACTCAATGCGTTTCTCTGTCGTCACCCACTGTACCGACTCCACATACATATCTAACTTGTGGTAGGAGTCGAAGAAAGGGGAACGGCCAACACCCTGCTTGGGCCGGGAAATCAGCAAGGACTTTTTCTCATTGTCAAATTTGAAGTTTGCGGCAGGATGGTAAATCGAGTCTGTCTCAATGTAAATGGAGACTTGCGCGTCCTCCGAAAGCAGATTGGTCGGACGAATCAGGAAGCTTCTGGAGCGGGCGCTGATAATCACCTCTCCCTCGTTGTAAATGGTCACTCTGGCCAGCGTATCTCCCTGACCCGTGCCAAAAATGGAGGCACCACGCATTTCAAAACCACCAATATAGTCCACATCTTTGTAAAGGTTTTTCACTGGCAGGGTTGCATCTTGACTAGTAAAACGGGGATAAGTGGCTTTATCCTCTGACGTGGGTAGCATAGCCTTATCCTCCACGCGCCCGACAATCGGATTGGGAAAGAGTTTCGGATAATAGAAAAGGGCATCATTGGCAACAACACGCGGAAAGCGCAAATCTATGTCGTAGGTTTTCAGCTTGGCCTTGACGTTGGATTCCAAACCGGCACGCTCCCAAGAGATTTCTCCTCCGTTTGCCTTAAAAATCAATTTATCAGGAAAATAACGTCCACTCACTCCGCTCACAATAAGACTGTCTTTTGCAGAATAACCCCAAAGGTCAATGTCCTTGAAATCAAAATAGGGTTCTTCATCAAAGCCCAAGTGATTGGCATAGCCCATGGCAATCCACTTCACGTTATCGCCTTGGTTCATAATGTTGTCGCGGAAGAAACTCTCGTAAAGCTTCATTTTGCCTTCGAAGAAGGTAGAGCTATGACCAATGTGATAATCCAGAATCTTCTGCCAGATTTCAGTTTCGGCAGAGTACCGACTCTGCAAGAAAACAGCATAAGTATGTATAAAACTCTGAAAATGAGGGATAGGACGGTATTTTTTCTTCACCATCTTGTTGGCCTCTTCAATGAAAACCTGCTGATTCTCTCCATCCATCTGGGTGGTCCAAAGCTGCTCAAACTCTTCGAGGATTTCCTTGGCCTCTTTCTGTCGGTCTTTGGGCACCGACGAATAGAACTCCTTCATCTCCTCCACGGTCTTGGAAGGGTCTTTGGAAAAAGCCGTAAAGCGCTGAGCCTGAGC
>JAGBPE010000047.1 GCA_017633495.1 Bacteroidales bacterium
ATTTGGTGGACAAATGGACGGATTTCGTCCCTAAATGCACTGTTTTGTCACAGAATTTGACAACTTTGCGCGCCGACATTGACAAAAAGGTGTCTTTGTTGCAAACTTTCTATACCACGCATCTCGATATTCAGGAAGATGTGCTTACACAGCTGGCCAATACTTCCCGGGAAACTATCACGCAAATGCGTGAGAAACAGGCAAATGCGCAACAGCAGTTGCAGACCGCTCACGGCAAGTTCCAGCAGTCGCAGCTCTCGTTGCAAAAGCATCAGGAGTCCAAGCCTGTTTTCGCCGAAAGAGAGAATCTCGAACAAATTGAGGCGCAAATCGCTGAAAAGAATCGGCAAAAGACCGAAAAGTTGCAGCAGAAAGGGCAGGTTCAGCAGATTTTGCAGCAAGATGCCGACAACAAGCGCAAATATGCCGACACGCTTCAGGAATTGGGTGCGCTGCGGCAGGAGGTGCGGCAGTGGGAACGACTCAACAACACCTTCGGCGACAGCACCGGCAAGACCTTCCGTCGCATCGCGCAGAGCTTCATCCTGCAGAAACTGCTCGACAACACCAACTACTTCCTCGGGATGCTCTCCGACCGCTACGAACTCACTGGTGCGGGTCGTGAGCTGATGATCTTGGTGAAGGACAAGTACTTAGGCGATGCCCCGCGACCTGTGGAGATGGTATCCGGCGGCGAAAGCTTCCTCATCTCTATCGCACTTGCGTTGGGACTCTCCAATCTCGCACTGCAAGGCATCTCCTCCGACTTCCTCTTCATTGACGAGGGCATCAGCCAGCTCGACGGTTCCCTCTGCGACAGCGTGGTGAACACGCTCCAGCAGCTGCACCACATCGTGCATTGTAACATCGGAATTATCAGTCACTTGGATGTTTTGGCCGACAAAATCCCGACCAAAATCATCGTGCAGCCGGTGAGTCACGGCACGAGCGAAGTGAGAATCGTAAGCTAGTTTTCAGGGCACAAATTTTCTTCCAAATTTTGTTTGGTGATTTCAGATAAAATGCTATTTTTGCGCCCGTTATTATATTGGCAAAATTTTTTCATGGACATCACCAGCGTACTAATCGCAATCTTAACCTTGACGGCAGGTATCGGCGTTTTTCTCGTGGCCTGCCAGATGATGAGTAACAATCTTGAGTCGGCGAGCAGCCGGCGTTTGAGGCGGTTGTTTGCCAGAACAGGCAACAACAAATGGGTCGGTGTCGGTATCGGTCTTTTGGGTACCGCCGCCATCCAGAGCAGCGGTGCGGTGACTGTGATGGTGATCGGTTTCGTCAATGTGGGCATCATGAGCCTCGCGCAGGCGGCCACCATTATCTACGGTTCCAACATCGGTACTACGGTGACAGCGCAATTGGTTGCACTCGGTATGTTCGGGCGCAACAGCATCTCTACCACCCTTATTTTCGCATCTTTTGCAGGCATCGGCGCCTTCATCTCGCTCTTTTCCAAGACCGATAAAGGGAAGCAGACGGGCGGTATTCTCACTGGTTTCGGTATGCTGTTCGTCGGTTTGAGCATGATGGCTTCGGCCATGGAGAATTTTGCGGCGCTACCGGAGGTCAAAACGATGCTCGCAAGCGTCAGTAATCCTCTGCTGTTGGTCATTGTGGGTGCGCTGCTTACCGCGATTATCCAATCTTCGTCCGTGATGACCTCCATCGCTATCACCATGGTGGTCACCGGTCTTGTGAACCTTAGCCAGGGTATCTACCTGACCATGGGATCCAATATTGGTTCATGTGTGGTGGCTTTGATTGCGGGTATGACCAGCGGCACGAATGCAAAAAGAACCGCTCTTATCCATTTGATATTCAATGTGATGGGTGTAGTGCTCTTCATGATCTTGGCGCTGATTTTGCGCATTACGACGGCTGGAGTATGGAGCTTTGGCACCATTTTCGAAAGGTGGTTCCCCAATGCGCCGCAGCTCCAACTCGCTATGTTCCATACCTTCTTCAACGTCTGTACCATGTTTGTGGCGCTGCCTTTGACGAATGTGTTGGTGAATGTAGCCTGTCGCATGGTTCCTGAGAAAGAAGAGCGGGATTCTGGTCCTCGTTTGCAATATCTCGACCCTTCGATGTTGAGTACGCCGGCTGTGGCTGCCCGTCAGTTGAAGACCGAAATCGAGAACATGGCGGAGTTGGCCATTACCAATTTCCGTCGCTCTATCAAGGTGATTACCACGTTGGATTACTCTGAAATTGAGGAGTTCCGACAGACGGAAACGCGGCTTAATTTCTTGAACCAGGAACTTTTGAAATACGCGGTGGCGTTGTCTGAGAGCAACCTGAGCAGCTACGACCAACGCTACATCAGCTCTACCATCCGGACAGTCAGCGATCTGGAACGTGTGGGTGACTACGCTGAAAACATTGTCGAGTATGCAGACTCTTTGCGCGAGCAGGAGGCCTCATTCTCCAAGGATGCGGTGAAAGAGATTCTGCGGATGGAAGAGTTGGTGAACAACCTTTATGCAGAGGTCATGCAAGCTTATCACAATAAGGATTTAGAGGCGTTGGGTCGCGCCAATGTCATTGAGGAACAGATAGATGACTTGACCGTTGAGATGGAACGCAACCACATTCAACGCTTGACGGACGGCTCTTGCAGTCCGGCTGTCGGTTCCGAATATCTCTCCTTAGCTCAAAATTCCGAGCGTGTCGGCGACCACTTGATCAATGTCGGAAAGACCATCAGGGATCTGGTCAATTAATTATTTGGAGTTTCAGGATTTTCTTCGTTATCAGCAGGTTGCTGAGGAGTTGTCTCTTCAGGCCCTGTCGTTTGCTGAGTAGCAGTTGAGTCTTGCGGTGCAACTTGCTGTTGCGGGGCTACCTGTTCTTGCGGAGCCACAGGTGGTACAGGTATCACTGGCGGTTGGGGCATGGGAGGATTGTTTGTCCCTTGTACCGGTTGAGTTGGTGCAACGGGTGCAACGGGTGCAACTGGAGCAACGGGCGCTTTGGGAGCGTCGGGAATCGACACGGAGACGGTGTTGCCATAGCGGATGCCTGATTGCGTGCCGGCATAGGCGCGGAAGTAGTAGAGCGTGCCGGGTTGCAGGTCGCTGATGACAGTTGTGAAATAGCCTTTGCCGCTACCGTCGGAGGTGTGTGTACCCGTGACGGACGGGTAATAGGTTGTACCCCAGCATATTCCGCGTTCGGTGACGGGCTCGTCACCCTCGACCGCTACCTCACCGCAGATGGTGATGCTGCCGCCCGGATTCAGTTGGGAGACAGGAAGGGTAACCACGGTCAGAACTTCGCTCTTGACAACAGGAGCTGCGGCGGGTTGGGGGGCAGGTACAGGCGTTGGTGCCGGTGCTGCGACGTTTTCCGCAACTTTCACTTTTTCAGTAGGTTGATTATAGAATATCGGTTCGGCATTAGCAGCCGGCGTCGTGTTAGTTTGTTCGTTGAACAACGAGCGGTTGTTATAGGGAATGCAGACGCCTAAACCGGCTTTCGCGCCGAACGTGAGCCGTGTTCTATCGACAGTGTAGTTGGTGATGTTGAACCCTTGGAGATTATAAGAGCCTAACACCTCAGCAGATACCACAAAACCGCCAAGGTGTAACATGAAGCCGAGTGCAGCGGCAGGACCTTGGGCGGTGTGATTGGCCACATGCGCCCATTGACCGTATATAGTCTCATTGTTGAACGAGCGGTAGCTGTAGCCAAGTCCCATGTGGAAAGACAGCGGCTTCCAGTAGCGCAGTGTGATACCGCCCAACACGTCAAAATAGGAGGTACTGGTGTTTCCTTCCAACACCTCATTTGCTTCGCAGGTCGTGAAGGTCCCTTTGAATTGGAAATTCGTCATGGCGCTCAAGTACCAGCCCACATTGCGCATCGTGCCCGCCTTGAAACCGAACGCCGGTGTCTGCGGATTGAAGGTCTGGTCGGGACGGTAACCGCCTATATATTCCGCATTTATCGTGAAAAATGAAGAGGGATAAATGGTCTTATACAAAGGAATTTTCCCGTTTTTTTTGTTGTTTTGTGCAGATATATTGCTGGGAATCAGCATGGTAAATGCTATAACCAGAGTAGCTAAAAGTACAAGTCTTTTCATATTTTTTTGCTTTATACAACATTCATGTTCAAGAGTGCAAAGGTACACAAAATTTAATTACGCAGAAATTCCGTTATATTAAAATAAAAATAGTACTTTGCAATGCAAGGTATTAAAATAATTTGTATTTTTGCCGCGAATTTGAAATGATAAAAAGATGGATATCAATGTCGAAAATGTCAAATCACAGATGCGCAAGGGTTACCTTGAGTATTGTATTTTGCTGATTATCAACAAAAAGCCTGCGTATGTATCGGACATTATCAATGAGCTGAAAGAGGCGCGGATGATCGTGGTCGAAGGCACCCTTTACCCGCTTTTGTCGCGACTGAAAAACAACGGCATCCTGAGCTACCAATGGCAAGAGTCGCTTTCCGGTCCGCCTCGCAAATACTACGAGCTCACCGAAAAGGGCCAGATCTTCCTCGCGGAACTGGAAAACGGTTGGGAGGAACTCGCCCACGCCATCCAACTATTACGAACAAAGAATGATATCACCCAAATATAATTCCTTGAGCAGTCCCGAAGGGACAAAACGCGCGCAGCGCAATTAACCCCACACAAGCGAAGCGCAGTGTGGGGGATATAAGAAAATAAAAAAAGTCCTTGAAATATGAAAAAGACAGTAACAATCAATTTAGGCGGCATCGTTTTCAACATCGATGACGATGCATGTGATCGTCTGAGTCAATATCTCTCCGATCTGGAAAAACGTTTTCCTGAAGAGGAACGCGGCGAAATTCTCCGTGACATCGAAGAACGCATGGCGGAGCTGCTGACTTACAAGCTGCAAAACCGCAATGTGGTGGAAATCAACGACGTGGAGGAGGTGATCGAGGTCATTGGTCGTCCCGAACAGTTCGACGACGAGAGTGGCGATAATGCTAAACAGGAGCCTGCATCCAACGCCTTTTCCTCTCAAGAAGCAACCGCGGGCAAGCAGCAGACACGCCGTCCGCGTAAGCTCTACCGCAACAGCAACGACCGAATGGTGAGCGGCGTGGCGAGCGGTGTGGCAGCCTACTTCGACCTTGATCCAGCTATCGTGCGTATCTTGTTCGTCGTGCTGACGATCATCAGCTTCGGCTGGGGCGTCCTCATCTACCTGATTCTCCTCATCGCAATGCCAGAGGCGAAAACCAAAGCGCAATTCCTTGAAATGCAAGGCATTGAGCCGACGTTGGAAAACATCGACAATTTCCATCAGGAGCCCGTGGAGCGAAGTGTCGGTTCCAGCGCCATAGGTAACATCATCAAAATCTGTTTGATAGTGTTGGGTGTGATCATCGGCGTAAGTCTTGCCCTCGGTGTGTTGGGCATCTTCATTGCGATGTTTTCCGCTATGTTGTTGCATACGCCAGGCTCCTTCGGCAACGCTGTAGATATGGGATTGTTAGGCAGTTGCGCACTATTCCTGCTCTGTCCGGTCATCGGCATCGCGGTGCTGTGTACGCGTGCGGCCAGCGGCGAGCGCAAGCACAAATGGGTCGGTTGGACATTGCTTGCAGTGTGGATTTTGAGCATTTTCGGCATTGTCGGTTTCGGCATTCAGGAAAGCAAGCAGAACGACTTAGACAAGCGTATCGAACGCACCGGCGAGGCCCTCGAACGCTGGTTTGATGAAGATGACTATGACTATACGACTCGTGATGAGTATTACAACACGGACGACCTTGACAGCATCATCAATCCCGTGCTCGACAATTTGCGTGATGAAGAAAGCACCTACGACATCTCTATCCAAACCAATCCTAAAAAAGGTGTGAACGTTCGTATTCAAAGCAATAAAAAAGCAGACAGTACGTTAGTTGATACTATATAGCTAACAGCCAACAGCCATTATCTAACTCACGTTATGTTAATAGAACTACACAACATCCACAAAACCTACGACAACGGGCAGCCGTTGCACGTGCTGAAGGGCATCGACCTCGGGATCGAACAGGGCGAGTTCGTCTCCATCATGGGCGCGTCCGGCTCGGGGAAATCCACATTGCTGAACATTCTCGGCATCTTGGACAATTATGACGAAGGCGAGTATTGGCTCGACGGCAAGCTCATCAAAAACCTGAGCGAGAAGGAGGCGGCGCATTACCGTAACCAGATGATAGGCTTCGTATTCCAGTCGTTCAACCTGATTAATTTCAAGACGGCGGTGGAGAATGTGGAGTTGCCGTTGTACTATCAGGGCTTTGGGCGGAAGAAGCGCAACGAGCTGGCGATGAGATATCTGGAACACTTCGGTCTGGCAGAGTGGGCAACCCATTACCCGAACGAGCTTTCCGGTGGTCAGAAACAGCGTGTGGCCATTGCGCGAGCGCTCATCACGAATCCGCGGATCCTCCTGGCCGACGAGCCCACGGGCGCATTAGACTCAAAAACTTCCGTGGAGGTGATGAATCTGCTCACCGACTTGAACCGCACCGAGAAAGTCACCATCATCGTGGTGACGCACGAGAGCGGTGTGGCCAACTGCACCGACAAAATCATCCACATCAAGGATGGCATTATCGGCGAAACAACTATGAATGAGCAACATAAAGCTTCTGTTTTCGGAACAAGCACCATTATGAAGTAGTCCATGAAAGACCTGTTAGCGGAAATATGGGAATCGATTCGGCGCAACAAGCTGCGCACCGCCCTCACGGGTTTCGCGGTGGCGTGGGGCATCTTCATGCTCATCGTGCTCCTCGGCGCGGGCAACGGACTGATGAACGCCTTCAACCAACAGGGCGAACAGTTCGCTTCCAACACGATGGTGGTGTATGGCGGCGTGACTAGCCAGCCTGCTAACGGTTACGAAGCGGGACGCTATATTCAGCTGAACAACAATGATATAAGTATCACACAAAGTGCCCTTTTTTCCGAAAATGTCGATGAAGTGGGTGCTACCATGTACAGTGGACCATATGTGCTGGTTCTCAATGGTCGCCACGTTTCCACTTATTTGGTGGGTTGTTATCCTAACATGAAGAATATGAATAAGATAGAGCTGATATGCGGACGATTTATCAACCCGTTGGACATGCAGATGGAGCGTAAAAGTTTGGTGCTTTCCGCTTCACACGCTTCGCAGTTACTGAACGGTGGTGAAGATTACGAATCGCTGTTAGGCAAAAGTGTCTCTTTCGGAGGCAATAGTTGGATGGTGGTCGGGGTCTATAAGACCGACAAAAGTGCGCAGCGCGTGGAGGAATATGTGCCGATGCCGACATTGCAAGTACTTACTAATGAGTTGAATAGAGTAGGGCAGATTAACTTTTCGTTCCATGGGCTTGCGACAGAAGAAGATAACAACCAGTTCGAGGCGCGTTATCGTGCGGCAATCAACAAAGCGCACAAGGCCGCGCCTGATGATCAGAGTTCAATTTGGATTTGGAACCGTTTTACGCAGAACATGCAGATGAACAAGGGTACAAGTATTCTTCGGAAAGCTTTGTGGGTACTCGGCATCCTCACGTTGATAGGTGGTATTGTTGGCGTGTCCAACATCATGTTGATTACGGTGAAAGAGCGCACTCGCGAGTTCGGCGTGCGCAAGGCTATTGGTGCATCGCCATGGGAGATTATGAAACTGATATTGGCCGAAAGTGTCTCTATCACAGCATTTTTTGGCTATGTCGGGATGTTCCTAGGCATGGTGGCGTGTGAGGTGATGAAGATGACGGTAGGGCAGTCTTCCGTGGAGTTCTTCGGCGAGAGCATCCGTCTGTTCGTCAACCCGACCGTCGGCTTGGATGTTGCCATTGGCGTCACGATTGTGCTGGTCATAGCAGGCACCCTCGCCGGCCTCTCCCCCGCGATGAAAGCCGCGAAGATCCGCCCGATACAGGCATTGAATGAGACGTAAGATTTTGCGATTCGATATAGACACCTACAGAGAAATCACAGACGCGCTGGTGCGGAACAAGCGGCGCAGTCTCCTCACGGGCTTCGGCATCTTCTGGGGACTGTTCATGCTGTTGTTCCTCATCGGGGGTGGTAAGGGTGTGAAGTCGTTGCTGATGCGCAACTTCGAAGGTTTTGCGAGCAACTCGATTGTGATTGCCGCCAATGAAACTACCAAACCTTATAAGGGCTTCAAAGAGGGTAGGAGTTGGAATTTGCAATATACGGACATTGAACGTCTGAAAGTATTAGTCCCTGAGTTGGAGGTGGTTACGCCAGAACTGCCAGAGTGGGGACTTTCCGCCACTCGCGATGAATATAACGTCTCTTGTCACGCAAAAGGAGTGAGGGCGGATTACGTAAAGGTGGAGACTCCTTCTATGAAGTTCGGTCGCTTTCTCAACGAGGTGGATGTGCAACAGAAACGGAAAGTATGCGTCATTGGTGAGCGGATTTGGCAGTCGCTTTTCCCTGATGGAGACGATCCCTGTGGACAGTTTATCCGTGTGGGAAGCGTTTACTATCAAGTGATTGGCGTGGATGTGAGCACCTCCAACATTAACATCGGGGGAAGCAGTGCGGAATCGGTCACCTTGCCCATCACGGTGATGCGCGACCTTTTGAACAGCGGCGAATCCGTGGGCATGATCTGCGCCATCGGCCGTGAAGGGGTGAACATGAGCGATTTAGAGGGGAAAATTCGGCAAGTGATTGCTCGTCAGCACTATATCGACCCGAAAGACGAAGAGGCGATCATGGTGCTTAACATGGAAGTGATGTTTCGGATTATGGATAATCTTTTCCGAGGTGTCAACTTCCTGATTTGGATGGTGGGCATTGGCACGCTGTTGGCGGGTGCTATCGGGGTGAGCAACATCATGTTGGTGGTGGTGCGCGAGCGGACGGTGGAGATTGGCATCCGCAGAGCCATCGGGGCCACCCCGCGTGACATCCTCTCGCAGATTGTCTTGGAGGGTGTCGCGCTCACGATAGTTGCGGGCAGCTCGGGCATCGTTTTCTCCGTACTGCTGTTGCAGCTTCTAGAGGTTATCGCCCAGCACAAAACGATTTTCCAGATAGATTTCGGCACGGCCATGGCAGCGCTCCTGCTCCTCGGACTTCTTGGTCTCCTCGCAGGCATCGCACCCGCCCGCCGCGCCATGAACATCAAACCTGTGGATGCGATGAGGGATGAATGAGGGAAGAAGTAAGAGGGAAGAAGTAAGAAGTAAGAAGGAAAATATTATACTTCTTCCTTGAGCAGCCTCGGAGAGGCAAGACGCACGAAGTGCAATTAACCCCATATAAGCGAAGCGCAATGTGGGGATGGACAGAAAAATAAAACCAATAATATGAAAAAAGGACTAAAATACGCCATCGGGGTGCTCATCGCCCTCGTGTTCATCGGAACCTTCGTGTTCCTATTCAAGAAATCGAGACCCGAGAAGGAGATGTTCAACGAGTATGAGGTGATCTACTCGGATGTAAGTCGTAAAACACTGATTACCGGACAGATAGGGCCGCGCAACGAAGTCGCCGTGAAGCCGCAGATCAACGGCATCATTGCGGAACTCTACAAAGAGGCCGGTCAGGAGGTGAAAGAGAACGAGGTCATCGCCAAGCTGAAGGTGATCCCCGACATGAACTCGCTGAGCGCGGCGGAGAGTCGTGTGCGCTTGGCGGAAATCAACTACGCGCAGGCGTTGACCAACTACGAGCGCGAGAAAACGCTGTATGACAAAAAGTTAGTCAGCAGCGAGGAGTACGAGCAGGCATCGCAGGCGTTGAAACAGGCGCGAGAAGAGAAGTCGGCGGCGCAGGATGCTTTGGAAATCATCCGCGACGGAGTTTCCTCGGCCAATGCAAAGTCCAGTTCCACGCTGATCCGCTCCACCATTTCGGGCTTGATTCTTGATGTGCCCGTGAAGGTTGGTAACTCCGTTATCCAGGCCAACACCCTGAACGACGGTACCACCGTGGCCACCGTCGCCGACATGAACGACCTGATTTTCAAGGGGAACGTCGATGAAACCGAAGTTGGCACGTTGCGCGAAGGGATGCCGATGACCATCACCATCGGGGCGTTGCAGAACTACACTTTCGATGCCGTGTTGGAGTACATCGCCCCGAAGGCCGTGCAGAACAACGGAGTCAACCAGTTCGAGATTCGCGCCGCCGTCAAACCGCAGAAAGAGAACAAGATACGTTCTGGTTATAGTGCGAATGCTGAACTTATATTGGAGAGTGCCGAGCACGTGCTCACCATTCCCGAGAGCGCCCTCGAATTCTCCGGCGATTCTACCTTCGTCTATGTGAAGAACGCCACGGGCTCCTACGACCGCAAAGCCATCACCACCGGCATCAGCGACGGCATCAACATCGTGGTTATCAGCGGGTTGAAAGAGGGCGACAAGGTGCGGGGAAGCAGGATAGTTGGTAATTAGTAATATAAAACATATTCTTTGAGCAGCCCCGTTAGGGGCAAGAGCTCGGTAGCCAGGGGTAAGCGAAGCGCAACCCCTGGACGGAAGATGAGGAGATAAGGAGATGAGAAGATGAGGATATAAGACGAATTATGAATTATAAAAATGAATAGAATAACAGCATTAATAGTTTTCACGGTGATGTGTTCAGCCATTGCCACAGCCCAAACCAACCCCTGGACCCTCGACGCCTGTGTGCAATACGCGCTGGACCACAACCTGACGGTGAAACAGAGCGAGAATGTCGTGGCGCAACGGGAAATCGAGTTGAACACCGCGAAGAACAGTATCTGGCCGGCGGTGCAGGCGAGCGCTTCGCAGAACTTCTCCTTCGGCAGAGGTCTTTCGGAGGACAACACCTACGTGAGCTCCAACACCGCCAACACTTCGTTTGGAGTCGGTGGGAGCATGAATCTCTTCACCGGATTGCGGGTCAAGAACAACATCACGATGGGAAAGCTCAATCTGGAGGCCGCCTCCGCCGATTGCGACAAAACCAAGGAGGACATCCGCATCGCGGTGACGCAGGCTTACATGCAGATTCTGTATAACATGGAATTGTGCAAAGTGGCTGAGTTTCAGATTTCTATCGATTCCACACAAGTAGAGCGGTTGGTTGCCTTAAGAGATGCGGGCAAAATCGGATCAGCTGAGGTCTCTTCGCGGAAATCAACCTTGGCACAGAGTCGTGTGACCCTCACGCAGGCGCGTAACAACCTGAGTATCGCTATTTTGGAGATGACCCAGCTGTTAGAGTTGCCCTCGCCGGAAAGCTTTGAGGTGGTGGCACCGGACGAGTCGGTGTTAACACCGGAGATTTTGTCGGACCCGGAGCAGATTTTCGCGCAGGCTGTGACCGTGCGTCCGGCGGTGAAGGCTGAGGAGGTGCGCACGGAGGCAGCGGAGACCAACATCAAGCTGGCAAAGGCCGGTTGGTGGCCAACATTGTCGATGAGCGGCGGCATTATCACAGACTATTATGCGCTGTTAGGACACACCTCGAAGGGCTTTGCATCGCAGCTCAGCGACAACTTCAGTCCGTATGTGGGATTTACACTTAACGTCCCGATTTTCAATAGGTTGGAAACGCGAAACAGTGTCCGTATGGCGAAGTTGCAATTGGAAAGTCAGCAGTTGCAGTCAGAGAACGTCCGCAAGGCGTTGTACAAGGAAATTCAGCAGGCTTACTACAATGCGGTGGCTTCGCGCGAGAAGTGGTTGAGCAGCGGCGTGGCGGAGGCGAGTGCGCGCGAGAATTTCGAATTGGCGGAAGCGTTGTACGAAGCGGGAAAAAGCACCGGCACCGAGTTCAACGAAGCGAAGAACAACTACCTGCAAGCAGCCTCCAATCTGGCGCAAGCCCGTTGCGAGTATTTCTATCAGGTGCGACTGCTGGAACTGTACCGTGGGAATTAGTAGTTAGCAGTTAAGAGTGATTAGGCAAAAGGCAAAAAGCAATAGGCAACAGTGTAGTCGCGAATCGCAAACCGTAAACCGCAAACCGAAATCCGTAAACTGCAAATCACATACCGCAATCCCCCTTTCATCTCCTCATCTTCTCATCTCCTAACCTTTTAACCTTCTAAGCTTCTAAGCTCTAAACTATAAACCTTAAACCTAAAAATTAACCAATATGATTTTAACAACCACACCCTCCATCGAGGGCAAGCAGATTTCAAGTTATCATGGTGTCGTGTTTGGCGAGGTCATCACGGGCATCAATTTTGTGAAGGACTTCTTCGCTGGAGTCCGCAATTTCGTGGGCGGCCGCTCTGGATCCTACGAGGAAGAGCTGATGAAGGCTCGCGACGCCGCTTTGCAGGAACTGGAGCAACGCGCAATGGAAAAAGGTGCCAATGCTGTTGTCGGCATCGACATCGACTACGAGGTGCTGGGCCAGAACAACGGCATGTTGATGGTCACTGCGTCAGGTACTGCCGTCACGGTCGCGTAATGAACCGTGGTGCCGTCCCCCTGTAGGGACGATGTGCACATCGTCTCTACATTACCCGGGACATCAGAAATGCCTAAGAAATAAGGATTTTTTAGGCTATGAGCAACAGAGAATAGCCCGCAGGCGAAAAAAATGCAACGCCTGTGGGTTCGTTCCCACTTTTTTTGTATTTTCGCGGCCGATTTTATAGAGAGTATTTTTTATCAAAACTAATTGAAAATGACGAATAACAATGTGAAGTATGTCTATACTTTTGGCGGAAAAACGGCCGAAGGTAAAGCGGACATGAAGAATCTTTTGGGCGGCAAGGGTGCCAATCTGGCCGAAATGTGCCTTTTGAAGCTCCCCGTTCCGGCTGGTCTGACCATCACCACGGAGTGCTGCACCGCTTACTATCAGAATAATTGCCAACTTCCTGCCGGCTTGATGGATGAGGTCCACGCTGGTATGAAGAACATGGAGAACATCATGGGCATGAAATATGGCGATCCCGAGAACCCGCTGCTCGTCAGCTGCCGTTCTGGTGCACGCAAGTCTATGCCCGGCATGATGGACACCGTGCTGAATATCGGTCTCTGCTCCAAGACCATCCCTGGCTTGATCAAGAAGACCAACAACCCCCGTTTCGTGTATGACAGCTACCGTCGTCTGATCATGATGTACGCCGACGTCGTCATGGAGAAGGCTGAGGGTATCGAACCCGCCGATGGCAAGAGCATCCGCAAGCAACTCGACGATATGCTCGACGCTTACAAAGAGAAAATGGGTTATAAGAGCGACACCGAACTGAAGGCTGAAGAGCTGCAACAACTGGCTGAGGACTTCAAGGTCCGCATCAAGGAAGTGCTTGGCACCGAGTTCCCGGATGACGCCGAAGCTCAACTCGAAGGCGGTATCAAGGCCGTGTTCAAGAGCTGGAACGGTAAGAAGGCTATTTCCTATCGTCGTATCGAAGGTATTCCGGACGACTGGGGTACTGCCGTCAACGTGCAGACCATGGTCTTCGGTAACATGGGCGAAGGTTCCGCTACCGGTGTGGCTTTCACCCGTAACCCCGCTACTGGTGACAACCAATTCTATGGCGAATGGTTGATCAACGCTCAAGGTGAGGATGTGGTGGCCGGTATTCGTACCCCCAACCCGTTGAACGATGATACCAAGAACGAGCAAAACAAGCACATGCATTCAATGCAAGAGCTTATGCCCGAGACTTATAAGGAACTCTGCGAGGTGCGCCGCATCCTTGAAGAAAACTATCACGATATGCTCGACATCGAGTTCACCATCCAAGACGGTAAGCTCTACATGTTGCAGTGCCGCGTCGGTAAACGTACTGGCGTTGCCGCTCTGACCATGGCTCTCGACATGTTGAAGGAAGGCCTCATCGACGAGAAGGAAGTTGTGATGCGCCTCACTCCCGAGCAACTTGACGAGCTGCTCCACCCGATCCTCGACGCTGCTGACGAGAAGAAGCACACCGTTATCGCAAAGGGTCTGCCTGCAGGTCCTGGCGGTGCTGTGGGTAAAATCGCCCTCACCAGCGAGAAGGCCAAGGAGTATCGCGCCGCTAAGGTGGCCAACGTCCTGGTTCGTGAGGAAACCAACCCCGAAGATGTCGAAGGTATGCGTGCTGCCGACGGTATCCTGACCGCTCGTGGCGGTATGACCTCTCACGCTGCTCTCGTGGCTCGTGGTTGGGGTAAATGCTGTATCGTGGGTTGCGACGCCGTGAAGATCGACCTCGAGAAGGGCATCGTGAAGATCGGCGACCAACAGTTCAAGGAAGGTGACACCATCAGCTTGAACGGTTCCAAGGGTTGGGTGTATGCTGAACCCGTTGGCATGATCAACGCTACTGAAAATCCGCTCTTCCAGCAATTTATGGCGCTGGTTGACAAATACCGCAAGATGGGTGTCCGCACCAATGCCGACAACCCCGAAGATGCTCAGAACGCCGTCAACTTCGGCGCCGAGGGTATCGGTCTGTTCCGTATTGAGCACATGTTCTACGGCAAGAACAGCGAAGAACCTCTGGCTAAGCTGCGCAACATGATCCTCGCCAACACTACCGAGGAGCGTGTGGCTGCTCTCAACGAGCTGGAGCCTTACATCAAGAACGCTGCCAAGGGCACACTGAAGGTTTTGGATGGCAAGCCGCTGACCTTCCGCTTGATGGACCCGCCGTTGCATGAGTTCGTGCCTCATACCGAAGACAAACAGAAAGCCCTCGCCAAAGAGCGTGGTATCAGCTTCGAAGAGATCAAGAAACGCATTGACGCCCTCAATGAGGTGAACCCGATGATGGGTTTGCGTGGTGTGCGTTTGGGTATCGTCTATCCCGAAATCACCGAGACTCAGTTCCGTGCCCTGTTCCAGGCTACCGCAGAATTGATGACCGAAGGCTTCGACCCGCATTTGGAGATCATGGTTCCGCTCACCATCAACGTGAAGGAGCTTGAACACCAGAAAGCCATCGCCAACCGCGTGAAGGCTGAAGTGGAAGCTAAGTTCGGTGTGAAGATCAATTACATGTACGGTACGATGATCGAGATTCCTCGCGCTACCTTGGTGGCTGACCAAATCGCCAGCGTGGCCGAGTTCTTCAGCTTCGGTACCAACGACCTCACCCAGATGACCTTCGGTTTCAGCCGCGACGACGTCAACGCTATCGTGAAGGACTACATCGAAGAGAAGATCATCCCTGCTGACCCGTTCAACACCCTCGACCAAGAAGGCGTTGGCCAACTGGTGAAGCTCGGCGTGGAGCGCGGTCGCAGTACCCGCAACAACCTCAAGTGCGGTGTTTGCGGTGAGCACGGCGGCGATCCCGCATCAGTGCATTTCTTCTACAAGACCGGTCTGAACTACGTGAGTTGCTCACCGTTCCGCGTGCCCGTCGCACGTTTGGCAGCTGCTCAGGCCGCTATCGAAGAGGAGAGAGCATAATTCCGAAATCCCTGTAGAGACGCGATTAATCGCGTCTCTACAATATCATATATGGACAAGCGTCGTGAGCTTGTCCATTTTTTTTGTATCTTTGCCGCTTAATTACTTTGAAATGAGAAACGACAACAATAGAAGAAGAAATAATCGAAGAAGAGAAGGCTCAGAACCTCAGACAGAGACAAACCAAAATATTAAAACAGCTGAGAATAAACCAGTTGAAGATAACGCCGACAAAAAAGATAATAACACTGCTGCATCGGGTCAAGAACAGGTGAAACAGGCCGAAAAAGAGGCTCAGAAAGAGCAGAACGGCGGAAAAGATCGCAAAAAGAAGGATAATAACCGTCGCCACGACCGCAAGAAGGTGAGCGGCGAACGGCTGCTGAAAGACCCCGAGCTGGTGCACAGCGAGGACGAATCCGAAGAGGATCGCGAGTATTTCGACACGATGACTGCCGAGGAGCTGGAGGAGGCTACCCGCATGATGCGCCGCAAGACCGCCTCGGTGGACAAGCAAGATCTTGAAAGCAACGTACCCGCCGGCGAGGACTGGGAACCCTATCTCGACATGGATATCCGTACGGGTGTCTCCTACGAGGCCGACAAAATCGCTGGCAACATCTTTCATACCCGCGGTCTGAAGGACACTCCCAACCCCGAGCGTGCACATTGCGAACAATACCAATACAGCTCCTGTAAATTGCCCTCCTACAACTGGATGGACAAGCTGGAAATCGGACTCGACTACTTGGAATTCCCCATTGCGGAGGTGCGCTTCAAAAACAGCCACAAGGATTTCTTCCTGCTGCCGCCCAACATCGTCTTCAAGGTGGGCGACATAGTGGCGGTGGAGGCCAATCCCGGACATGATATCGGTATCGTCTCCATGCTCGGTCTGCAGGTGCAGCGCCAGATGCAGGCCAAGCGCGTGAAGCCCGAAGATGTGGTCAAGAAGCTCTATCGTCATGCTCGTTACGCCGACATTGAGGAGTGGATTGCCACCGTTGACAAGGAGTACGCCACTATGCTCTCCTCACGTTACACTGCTTGGGACCTCGATTTGAAGATGAAGGTCAATGACGTTGAATATCAGGGTGATGGCACGAAAGCTATCTTCTACTATTCTGCTGAAGAACGTGTGGACTTCCGTGAGCTGATCAAGATACTGGCCGAGCAGTTCCATATCCGCATTGAGATGCGTCAGATTGGTGTGCGTCAAGAGGCGGCCCGTTTGGGCGGTATCGGTTCCTGCGGTCGCGAACTATGCTGCTCACAGTGGCTCACTAATTTCCAGTCTGTGTCAACCAATACGGCTCGTACCCAACAGCTCTCCCTTAACCCGCAGAAGCTCGCCGGTATGTGCGGTAAACTCAAATGCTGTCTCAATTTCGAGCAGGACACTTACCAGCGCGAGCTCAAGGAGTTCCCCTCTTCGCATGTGGTGCTTAAAACCCAGAAAGGCAAGGGCATCTACAACAAAATCGACATCTTCAAGAAAATTGTGTGGTATTCCTATGAAGATGATCCTTCCACGATTTTCTCCATCCCGTTGGAGCGCGTGAAGCAGATTATCAAGATGAACGAGCAGGGCAAGATGCCGGAAAACTTGGAGGGCTTTGCTGTTGTCAACCAGAAGAAGATGGAGGAGAACAACAACGTCAGCGCCGAAGAACTCAAACATATTGCAGATTCTTAGTCGATATGAAACGGATATATTTGATAATCAGTTTTTTTGCTCTGCTGCTGTTTGCCGGCTGTAATTCCAAAACCTATTACGCCGAGGTGAAGCAGCTGCCTGACGAGAAGTGGGCGGTCGACAAGCCGTTGTACTACAAGATGACCATCGAGGATTCGATGCAGTATTACAACATGTACATTCAGCTGCGCAACACCACCGATTTCGAAACGCAGAACTTCTATGTCTTCATGAAAACGAAGTATCCCGACGGGCACACCGAGCAGGACACTTTGGGGTTCATCCTTTGCGACAAGTTCGGCAACTGGACGGGCAAGGGCAACGGTCGACTGAAAGACAACAAGTTTTTGTTCCAGCCCAAGGTGCGGTTCCCCTTCAACGGCGAGTATATCTTCACCGTCACGCAGGGCATGCGCACCGATGTGGTGGAGGGAATTGAAAGTTTTGGGATTATTCTGGAGAAGTTTGAGGAAAAATGATTAATGGGATGAGGAGATGAGGAGATGAGGAGATGAGGGGATGAAAAGAGGAGAAACATTTTCCAAAAGGGCTGAAGGCCTGAAATATGTCAGCTTAGGGTAAGCGGAGCGAGCCCTAGGATTGGATGATGAAAAATAAACGATAATAGGAAAAAACAAATACGATGAAAACAAAAGATGACAATAACAAATATCCGATGATTTTATGGCCGACGGAGGGTGTTGAGGTTGTTCCGCCACAATCCGGTGGTTCCAATATTCGCGGATATTCCGATGATTATTTTTGGAAAGTGTTGAATGATGGTAATTTAGGTGTGCAGATACATCGAAATTGCCATTTGGATGTGCCGTGTCGGGCGATTCCCTACGAGCCGGCGATAGTGCTGTCGGACGAAACGGGTCGCTGGTGTGTGGATGTGGAGATTGATGCCCCTTATCACGGGTGGTATCGCGTACCTTTGCATTATGTTGACAGCAAAGATGCGGTGCGCGACGGCTATTTCAACGATTGCGGCTGGACGGTAGTGCGCTTTACGGAACAGCAAGTGCGAAAAGAGCCTGAAGCTTGTTTGGAGGTTATTCGTCTGGTGATCAGGAAATTACAGGGTGATGCCTCGGAGATTACGACAAATGTGATGCCCGAAAAGCGGTGGACCTTCAAGGAGGCGATTGATAAGGAGCGTGACCTTGAGAGAGAGAAATACTTGGGCATCCAGACCTTCGGACAGCCGGAACATTTACAAGAACTGCGACAAAAAATTCGTGAGAACGGTTTTGCACTTTCCGACTCGCAACGTCCCGAAATCGTTTTCGACGAGGCGACGCACACTTACGCCGACAGACGTAACACCACCGGCACCGCCGACTACACCTCCGTGACCACGCTCATCGAGAAGTTTTTCCCTTATTTTGACGAAGAGGCATACATTCAGCGATATATGGCGGAGTCGGGGAAGAGTCGCGAGGCGGTGGTGCGCAAGATGCTCGAACCCTCCGAACGCGGCACCGAGATGCACCAGCAGATCGAATATTTCCTCAAAGGAAAGCCCCACCGCGAAGACTTTAAGGAGTTCCAGCTCTTCCGGAAGTTCCACGAGGAGCAGATTGTGCGGCGCGGACTCACTTTCTACGATGCAGAGAAGATTGTCACGCTCCCGCAGTACAGCATCGCCGGCACCGTGGACGCGCTCTTCCGCAAACCCGACGGTTCCTTCGTGATGGTCGACTGGAAGCGTAGCAAGCACCTCATCATCGACGGCTACCCCAAAAAGTACGGCATCGGTCGCGGTATCTCCATCCTCTCCCACCTCGACAACTCCAGCTACTACCACTACGAACTCCAACAGAGTTTCTACAAATACATCCTTGAAAACGACTACGGCATGAAGATCTCGTCTATGATTCTTTGCGTTTTGCATCCGGATTATGATAGGTATTATACGATTAAGTTGTCGGACTACCGCAAAGACGAAGTGGAGGAGATGATTGCAGCGCACGTTTTAATTGATAATTGATAATTGAGAATGGTTGGGATAGTACATAATACACCCATTTAAAAAGAAATATTTTCCTTGAGCAGTCCCGAAGGGACAAGATGCACGAAGTGCAATTAACCCCACACAAGGCGAAGCCGAAGTGTGGGGTAATGACAAAATCTTAAACTATGACATTTCTGAACCAACTGGCAGACGCCATCGACATACAACAACAACTCCAAGACCAGGAATACAATGAACTCATGAGCCGTCCGTTGCAGGAGCGGGTGAGCAGAGGCTACACCATGACCAACCTGCATGCGGAGTTCGAGTTTTTCGATGGAGCGCCTACCCGTTGGCTGCCCAATCCGGTGCCGCCGAAACGCTACATCAACCGTGTGCGCATCCGCTGCGAATACAACATCTCCAAGTTCCGCGAGGGCACGCAGGTGCGGCTCAGTCACGGACCGCTCAGCTTCCTCATGGAAATCGAGCAGGACGGGGTAAACGACTTCGTGCTGCGGACTGGCAGTTTCGAGTACCAACGCAACGTTTTGGATGCGAACAACTACCCGCGCGACGGATGGGAAATCAATGCGGTGAACACCAACATCACCCAGAAGTTGCTGCGCTCTTCGTGGGAAAACCTCTACGGCAATCCCGACTACTGTGACCACCTCGAACGATTTCTGACGGGACAGTTTCCTAACCAATATCGTGAATCCCCGTCGCCGTCGTGTGGCAACCCTTCACAGAACGAGGCCATCCGTAAATCCTTCGTTTGTAGTTACTTCCATCTCATCCAAGGACCTCCTGGAACAGGCAAAACCTTCACCATCGCGAAGATTGTCTATTATCTGATGAAGTCGGGCAAGAAGGTCTTTGTGACTGCGCCCACCCATACCGCCATCAACAACTGTCTGAACGCCATCGCTGCCGAGTTGCAGGATGCCTCTATGGTGGTGAAGGTAGGGGAGCGGTATCAGGCGGACGAGATTCTCCATAACCCGTACATTACGCGTAAGAAATCGCTGAAACTCTATGAGTATAAGCAGAGTACAGAATTTTCGAAAGCGGGATTTGTGGTGGGTGGCACTCCTTTTGCGCTCTGTTCTCCCGCCAGCAAAAAGCTCGAAGGCTGGCAGTTCGACTACATCATTATGGACGAGGCGGCGCAGATGAGTATTCCGTTGGCGTTGCCTGCCATTATGCGCGGTCGGCGGCTCATTTTCGTGGGCGACCATCAGCAGCTCGACCCCATCGTGCCGCAGAACACCGGCAACCGCTTCTTCGACTGCAGCATCTTCAAACGTTTGGCCGACCTTTATCCGCATGATATAACCCTGCTGGACCACTCTTATCGGCTGAACGACAACCTGATACACATTCCCAACCAATTGTTTTATGGCGAGCGGATTTCTGCCGCGCACGACATCGATCGCCCTTACATCAACTTTATTAGTACCGCAGCACCGCAAATCGTCAATCATCCTTCCAACGAGCTGTTGGTAGTGCATCACGAGTTCGACTCTCTGGGTCGTTCGCCATACGAAGCCAACCTCACCGCCGACATCGTGAGCGACCTCCTTCGCAACGGCGTTTCAGTGGGTGAAATCGGGATTATGAGTCCTTATCGTGCGCAGATCCGCGAGATCAAACGGGCGTTATCCGAGCGTAATGATATTTCAGAAGAGATTGTCAACCAGCTGTTTATCGATACGGTGGAGCGGATGCAGGGCCAAGAGAAGGATTACATTATCTATAGTATGTCCAATTCCAACCCGGCGGAGGTGGAAGACCGTTTGGAGTTCTTCTACAGTCCGAACCGCTTGAACGTTGCGCTCACCCGCGCCCGCGTGAAGTGCATCGTCATCGCCAACGAGAAGATCTTCACCTTCTGCGACGAGCTGTGTAAGCAATCTGGCACCTCGGACCAACTGCATGTTGGTGCGGCGATTTTCCGCCAATATTTCCAAATCGCCACGAAATTGGAGATGACATCGGCGGACGAGGAGTGGTAATAAAAAAAATCGTATCTTTGCCGCCGATTTTTTCAAACTAAAAATTCTAATTAAAAATAATATTGTATGGCAACAACCGCTGATTTTAAGAACGGCCTCTGTATTGTTCACAACAACGAGATTTGGTCCATCGTGGAATTCCTGCACGTGAAACCTGGTAAAGGTAACACCTTTGTCCGCACCAAACTCAAAAACCTCAAGAACGGTAGAGTTCAGGAGTTCAGATTCGACGCCGGCATCAAGATTGAGCTTGCCCGCGTGGAACGCCGCCCTTACCAATTCCTCTACAAGGAAGGCGATAACACCTATATCTTCATGCACACCGAGACTTACGAGCAACTTCCTATCGAGAAGGAACTCATCAACAATCCCGGACTGCTTAAGGAAGGTCAGGATGTGGAAATCATGTACCACACCGACACCGACACCCCGCTCACTTGCGAGCTTCCTCCTTTCGTAGACCTCGAAGTCATCGAAGCTGATCCTGGAGTGAAGGGCGATACCGCTACCAACTCCCTCAAACGCGCTGTCGTGGAGACCGGTGCTGAAGTGTATGTGCCTCTCTTTATCAACGTGGGTGAAAGAATCAAGGTGGACACCCGCACCAACAAATATTCTGAACGCGTTAAAGAATAATCTTTTCGAATGACTTTTCAGCAGTCGCTGACAATCGACGAACTGATACAACTGATTGGACATCCCGTTACCGTGAAGGGCGATTCTGCCCTTAAGGTGACGGGAATCAATGAGTTGCACTCCATCCAGAAAGGGAATCTCACCTTTGTGGATCATGAGAAGTATTACCTCCGCATTCTGCAGAGCGAAGCTTCCGCCATCCTCATCAACAGTGCTGAGGTGGAGTGTCCCGAAGGCAAAGTGCTGCTCATCTCCGACGATCCGCTTCGTGACTACATCGCTGTCGTGAAGCATTTTACCCATTTCACACCGCAAACCACTCCCATTCACCCGAGTGCAGTCATCGGCGAGGGCACAATCATTCAACCGCTGGTTTTCATCGGTGAGAACGTGCGCATCGGCAAAAACTGCATCATCCACTCCAACGTCAGCATCTATGCCGACACGGTGATTGGCGACAATGTAATCATCCACTCTAACAGCACTATCGGTGCTGATGCTTGCTATTTCCAGAAGCGTCCCGAAGGTTGGTTGAAGTTGGCCTCCTGCGGCGACACCTACATCGGCAATGATGTGGAGATCGGCTGCAACTGCTGTATCGACCGCGGCGTTTCCGGCACCACCTATATCGGCGACGGCTGCATCTTCGACAACCTCGTGCAGGTGGGGCACGACACGCACATCGGCAAGCGCACGCTTTTGGGCGCGCAGTGCGGTGTGGCTGGATGCACCTATATCGACGACGACTGCAAGATTTGGGCAAAGGCCGCCGTCAACAAAGACCTTTACGTGGCCAAGGGCACTGTATTGTTAGCTCTGTCGGCCATCGACAAGGACGTGAAGGAGGAGGGCAGAACGTTGTTCGGAATGCCCGCCGGAGACGCCCCCGCCCGTTGGCGCGAGATGGCCATGATGCGCAAACTGCCTGATCTTTTCAAGGAATTGGAGGAGATCAAGAAACGATTACCCTAACCCGTAGAGACGCGCCATGGCACGTCTCTACAACGAACCGAAAACCAAAATATGACCGACACAGCATACATGATACTTTACTCCGCCAACCTGGCCTTCATCATCACCCACCTTTATGGGTGGCTGCTGAAGTGGTTTTACAAGCCGGAGGCCTACAAGGAACACTTCCACGAGCTGTTCCCGGCCCAGAAGGCGGTGGGGGTCATCTACCTGCTGCAAATCTTCGAACTTCCTTACCTGCTGCAGATTGGCGACAGCGACGCGTTGCTTTACGTCAACGCCTTTTCGCTGCTCTGTTTTTCCATCCAGATGCTCATCATGTGCGAGGGCTACTTCTTCCCAGAAATCAAGCATCGGCTCAATGGCTACTGGCTGTTCATCCCCGCCATCATCGTGCTGTTGCCGATGTTCCTGCAGGCGGTGAACCTCATCGACATGCCCGAGGGCTGGCGCGTATGGGGTGTGGGAGCGGTGAGCATCCTTTTCGTTGCCTACTTCTGCCTCTCCGTGCGTATGGCGCTGAGAATCAGGAGCGCCGTGCGACGCGCCAACGAGGATCAATATGCTGACAGTGACGACTTTCCCGTTCGTTTCGCCAACCTCATCCGTTGGGTGCCCACGCTGGTTCTCGTGCTGTTGGCCATCAACTTTTACGCTGATGACCCGTGGGTGAAGTTCGGCAGGGACATCCTCTTCATCGTGGCCAACGTGTGGTTCTGCATCTTGACGCTGAATCCATGGAGGAAGGTGGCGTCAGAGTTGCCGGAACAAACAGAAACCCCAGAAGTGCCTGAAATGCAGAATCCTTCGGACAGCGCCGTTCATCAGGCGACCAAGGCCCGCTTTGATGACCTCGCCCGTCGCTTGGAAGTCCTGCTCACGGAAGAGCAAATCTTCACCGAGCCGCACATCACCAGCGATGTGCTCATCTTGCGATTAGGCACTAACAGCAAGTACCTCGCCGAGGTTATCCGTCGCAGCGGCTACCAGTCGTTCTACGACATGATCAGCCAGCACCGCGTGCGTCACGCCATCAGCCTCATCCACCAGCACTCTGACGCGCGTCTCGCCGATATTGCCGAGCGCTGCGGCTTCTCCTCCCAGGCCTCCATGACCAAGGCGTTCAAGGCGCAGGGAAAGGAGACGCCTTCGACGTACAGGGAGATGTGATAATGATTTCCTCTCCCCGAATTCCTTTCCTTTAACCGAAAAACCCTTTTCCTTTCGTGGAATTTTCCGCCAGAGGAAAATATGTTTATATTATATATAGTACTTTTGCGGCTGTTTGTTTTCGATGATGAGATGATGGGATGATACGATGAATGAATGTCGATGAATTATTTCGATGAATTACGATAACCGTGCGTCGATAACCAATAACCGATAACCAATAACCATTCAAAAATATGTCCACAAAACTGATTGTACTTCTAATCATTGGAGCTTTGGTGCTCATCACCCTTGCGTGCATGCTCGTGCGTGCGTGGCGATATCGCCGCAACCACCCCGAGGAAACCTATTGGCCTTACAACGGTGGGCTGAACACCAAAATCATGATTGTCACTGTGTTGCTGACCTTCTTGTTCTGCGGCAACTCCGTTTTTGCACAGGGTGGTCATGGCACGCCCAATAATCCGTACAGAATCCGTAAGGCTGAAGAGTTAGTGGCCTTTGCCAACTGTCTTAGTACTGGCAACGAGTTCTACTTTTATAAATATGGCTACAGCAAAGAGTGGATCTGTAGCACAACGCCTCCCACCTACGGTGACTACGACACCATTCCCGCTTACGGCGAAGGCAAGTATTTCTTGATACCGAATGACATCACCCTCAACGAGGGGAATCTGGCCGCTTGCGACGGCGAGATTGACCCAACATGGACGGTCTGGCCCGAGAGGGTTGTGTTCAAAGGCCACTTACTCGGTGATATGCATACGATCACCGGTATGTTTATCGACTGTCCGGACGGCAGTGTGGGTGTAGGCTTCTTTTCGAAAATGGAGGGGGATGCACACATCGAAAAACTCGGCATTGTCAATTCCTACATCAGAGGTGGTGCCAGCAACATCGGCGGTATTGTGGGCGAACTCTCAGGAGGCCATATCAACGACTGTTTCTTCGAGGGCAGCATCCGCACAAACGGCAGCAATGTGGGCGGCTTCATCGGACTGATGACAGCGTATGATGATACAACTGCGGGGGCGCAGTCTTCTACTCTGTTGCCCGAAGTCAGCGTTTGCTTCGCTTCCGGGCATGTCGATTGCACCGGTGACTATGTTGCCGGCTTGGTCGGCAAGGTGGAGAAAGGTACCGTGCGTCAGTGTTACTCCTCCATGATTGTCCGCACCACCGATATGGTCGGCACAGCCCTCTCGGGGGCGAACCCAACTAACGGCGGTATCGGCACGGACGAAGAAATTGTCAACAACCACATAGGCGGCATCTATGGCTATGCGCTCTCCCCTAACAGCACCAATAGCTATAATCCGGATGTTGATAGCATCCGGGTGGATACCTGCTACTTCGACTGGCAGCTGAGCGACCTTCCGTCAATTCCTGGATCGTCATGGGTTCCGGCAGATTGGCGAAACAATCGTGGTGCCGCAGCCCTCAGCACCTACGACATGACCTATTACAGCATGATGTATTTCGACATCAAAAATCAGAAGTCCAGCTTGTGGAAAAACACCTATCTGTGCAATGTTTACCCCTACCCGGATCCATTCAACGATCCGATAAATGTCACCTACCGCCTCGAATTGGATTACCCCCAAGATTCCATTGTGACCGCC
>JAGBPE010000048.1 GCA_017633495.1 Bacteroidales bacterium
ATCAACGTCACCTCGATATCATCCACATACCAGCCATAATAGGTATCGCTCTGGTATTTGATAGCGATATAGGCGGTAGAATCGGGATCCACAGGAATATTGCTGAAATCCAAAATCTCTCTGTGGTAATTGTCATCACCAACAGATGCAGCCGTGCGAGTGATCATCGGCACAAAAGTGCTTGCATCGGTGGGATCCGTGATGTAACCGACGCTGAAAGTTCCGGAGTAGGAAGACTCCCTTCTATGGTAGAGGGAAATCTGCAGGTTCGTGAGGTTCTCGTTAAACAGGGGGAGGATAGCATACTGACCCTGAGTGGGGTTGTTGTAGTCCGCATAGAGATACATGGCTTTGTTGCCATAATGGGGACCGTATGTATTAATGGTGGGATAATCGTAAGAATAACCGATGTAGGTATTGATGAATTGCCAGCAGGTGGGTTGTGTATAGGTCGGGAAACTTTCAAAACCTTCTGCATAAGGGATCATCGTGACACCACAATCCGTACGGAAGGAGATGCTGACCTCATAGCTCGTTTCCGTACCGCAATTGGTACGCACGTAAACGGTGTAAACCGTGTTCGGGTTCAATCCTTGAATATCGTAGGAAGTGGTGGTAACGGGAATCCACGTTGCAGTGCTCAAATCATTCGTACCATCGGTGATAAAGATATCCCATTCGCTACCCTGAGCGCCGGGTTGCCAAGTGACAGAGGCAGAGGTTTGCGTGATGCTGTCCACAGCCAAGTTGGTGGGAGGAGGACAGTTTCCATAAATGAACATCGTCTTGGGTATGAAGTTTTCGATACCCGATGTGGAGCTATAAGAATACATACTGGCACCCGCTTGTGATGCACCATCGAAGGTGGCTGAGGACCAGTTGCCGCCAACAGTGACAACATCCAACAGAAGGTTGCCTCCGGTATAGGTGAATGCAGAGTCTAACACAAATGAGATCTTACCATCAGCAATATTGATGTTACCCGAATAGACTTGGGAAACAGGTGATTGATCAATAGTGGTTGACGTGAAAGAGGAAGACATAGTAGTGCCCAGACTCAGCGTGACCGTAGAAGTCCAATAGGTGGAAGGCTCGCTGTTGAGGAAGAACATGATGGAATTGATGCTCTCACCCACCAAATTCGTGAGCATACTCTCCGGATAGATGACCTGGTTGTGCTGGCTTTCATCCATCCATGTCCCGTAAAATGGGATGTAGGAGTCAGTCGCGGTGCCATTGCCTACCGTAACCGATTGCGCTGACAGCGACAGGCAGCTAAAGCCCAGCATCACCGTCAACAGAAGTGATAATAACTTTTTCATAAGCGTTTGATTTAATTAATTGAAGTTGTTTTTATTTTTTTGTAATTGCTAACATCTATTTGTTAATAAAAGCGCAAAATTAGTAAAAATAACCACCATGCAACGAAATAGTTATCAACACAATATTAACAAGATGTGAGACACGGAAAGAAATCTAAAAAAATATTACCTTTGCCGTTTGAAAAATTTGCGGTCGAAAGAGATACAATGTATTGTAAAACAATTATATACAAAGTGATACTCCTGACATGGCTCTGCCTGTCGGGGTGTGTTGCTTTTGCCCAGGAGAACAAAGGGGGCAGCCACGCCATCGACTCCGCCATGGCCCTCTCGCCCGACTACCTGCCCACCCGTTACGCACAACTCCCTACCGCCCAATACTTTCCGATCACATACAAGCCCATTGACACCACCCTCAACTACATCTACGCCTACGACCCTATCATGCTGCCGCAGAACCTTTACCAGTCGCTCGGCATCAACGGACAGGCGCACAAAAACATGATTTTCGACATGGAGCACCCCATCGGCTTTAATATGATCACGCTCCCCTACCCGCTCTATTTCAAGAAGATATCCGACCTGAAAATCTTTGACCTCGCCACCTCCTTCACCGATCTCAACTTCTCCTACGGACTTCTCACCGAATTCACCCTGAAGGCCACCCACGCACAACACATCCGCCAGGTCGATTATGTGGTCAACATTGATGCCGCCTCCAATGAGGGATACTTTATCCACCAAGGCATCAACCGTCTCGCTGTTAATGGGATGGTGAGATATGAAACTCCGAAAAAGATTTACGGATTCCTGCTCGCCTACGCCTACAACCACGGCAAATTCGCCGAAAACGGCGGCTTGGAGTACAGTCCGGACTTCACCGACCGCGACACCCGCGACTCGAACCTCACCAACGACCTGAGCAGCTTCCCGGTGATGTTCAGCAACGGACTGAGCAACATCAACGCCCACTCCGGACAGTTCACCAACTATGTGAACCTCAAAACCCAGAAGGGGCACTATTACGGCACTTTGAGCTACACGCTGGATTTCGACTACCTGAAGAGCCAATTCACCGACCACGACCTGAACAATCTCTACTACCAGAGCCGCTACTATGTCAACACCGACACCACCAACGACTCCATTCAATACTATTTGTTTGCGAACACTTTGCAGTGGGCCAATTTCAGTCCGGTGGACACGGTGAGCAGCAATCCCTACTTCTTCCGCATCGCCGGCGGGTTGCGCCACGAGTATGTAAACGCGGTAACCCCTGATTATCAAGGCAATCACTTGGCGCTGTTTGCCCGCACCTCCATCCGGCTGTTCAAGGTTTGGGAGCTCTACGGCGACATCTCCTACAGTTTCTTCGGCTACACACAAAACGACGCATTGGCGAGGGCCGGTGCTAGATTCAGCATCAACCCGAAACAACGCCAC
>JAGBPE010000049.1 GCA_017633495.1 Bacteroidales bacterium
ACGAATACATTGTCATGGATTCCGTTGGGGTACGTGACGGGATGTACACCTACTATTACACGGTGTCCCGCGACTTTCCGCTTATGCTCATTGACGATGAAGAAGCCCGGTGGAACCTGCATAACGAACTGGTATCCAACAAGGAAGAGATGTACGAAATGATCGACATCCTTTTACGGGCAGGATATGGGATCTGCTACCAATACGGCGTATCTCAGACCATCAAGCAGAAGAAATCCAAGAAGGCACCTGAGCCTGTTGTGAAAAAGTTCTGTTTTTCCACAGAGGAATTGGAAGAGATTTTCGGGGATTAACTTTTGACTTACTTGCGACGCAACTCATCTTCTCATCTTCTCATCTCTACATCGTCCGCACCCTAAACTCCGGCTTCCCATCCAACAACGGGTACTCCACCTTTACAACCACCTCTTCGTTCGGTTTCAGATCGAAGAAGTTGTCGGAGTATTCCACCTTGTAGCCGTGGGTCTCTTCAATAAAGACGCCGCGTTTCAACGTTTTGGAGGAGAGATGGATTTCGGCGGAATGGTCGCCGTATTCGGTTTTGACTTGTATCGGTTGTTTCGAGAGATTCAATGCATTGGGTTTCACGAAATAGGTCAAATAAGATACTTTTTCTCCGTTTTCGGGTGTAAAATCAGCTTTCAGAAAAACATCTCCGGCATTTTTCACGCCCGTAGGCAGCACAACAACCGCCGCTTTGGTGCTGCTGTTCGGATGTGCGGAGACGAGTGACATCGCGGAGTGGACCAACATGCCGTCCATCGTGCAAATGTTCCACGCGAACTGTCCGCTAACAGGCTCGAAAGAGTCATTAATCAAGTATAGCTCAAGCGTATCGTTAGAGATGTGTCGTGACGCAATGGCCACATTCTCATAGAGTTGCGGTAGGCGGTAATACAACGCCTTGGGATTACCCGCCACGTCGATGCAGCTCCAGGAGGCCACGGGCCAGCAATCGTTGAGCTGCCAGAAGAGGGTGCCGCTGCAACGGTCGTGCTGGATGCGATGCGCCTCAATGGCCTGAGCAATGCCTTCCTGCTGCACCAACTGACTGTAATAGACGAAATCGCTCAAATTCTTGGGAACGAAGCCGTACAGGTCTTGCATCGCCTTCTCAATGATTTGCACCCCACGACCGTGCTTCTGGTGGTTTTGCATGGCCGGCGAAGCAAGATTCAACTCGTTTTCAGGAATATACGATTTCCACAACGCCATCTCGGGGTATGACTGAAATCCATATTCGGTCATAAAACGGCCGGTCTTCTCCCACCAAATCTCGAACGGCAGCTCGCCCCACCAAACGCCCCAGTAGTGACTGCAGCCGTGGGTGGTGCACTCCGGATGACCCCAACCGTAAGTGGGCGAAGAGTGCACGTAATTGGACTTGTACATATTCTCCAAGCAGATTTTCGGCAGCATTTTCTCGAAAAGCTGCTCGTAATCCTCATACATCTGCGCATACTGCTGGTCGGTGTAGCCCAAGGCATCCTGCCAGCCCCAGTCTTCCAATCCATTATGCACCTCGTTGTTGCCGCACCAAGTCGCGATGCACGCGTGGTGACGCAGCCGCTTCACCTGCTCCTCCGCCTCAATCTTCACATTGTCCATAAACGCCTGATCGCCAGGATAGATATTGCAGGCAAACATAAAGTCCTGCCAAACCAGCAAGCCCATTTGGTCGCAATAGTCGTAGAAGGCATCGTGCTCGTAATAGCCGCCGCCCCAGACGCGTAACATGTTCATATTTGCATCTTTGGCTTGCTTGATAAGTTCGACGTAACGGTCATCGCCCTCGCTGCGGGCCATAGTACCCGGGTACGACGAGGCAGGAATCCAGTCGGCACCACGCATGAAGAGCGGTTTGCCGTTGACCTTAAACTGGAACGACTGCCCGATGCTGTCGTTTTTCTGCACCAGTTCCACCGTGCGTAGTCCGTGTGCGTGTACTTGTGGGCCATCCACGCGACTTCCCTTCAGGGTAAAGTAGTAGAGGTGCGGTTCGCCCGCGCCGTTCGGCCACCACAGTTTCGGATTCTCTATGGTGACAGGGATGACAACTTTGTTTAGACCCTTATGCAACTTGGCCTTTTGACGGATTTGCTGACTATACCCATCTTTGTCGGTGATGTCCAACCACACCGTGGTCGTCACCTTTTTATCCGCCTCAATTTCCACTTCCACTTCGGCAATCCAAGGTCGTGTCGAATCGTAGGAGGGTTCGGTGTCTTTTACGTAGAAATCATGGACTTTCAACACATTCCATGATTCGATATAGACGTTCTTCCAGATGCCGCAGGTGTTAAGTTTCGGACCCCAGTCCCAACCGCCTTCATACTGCGCCTTGCGCGTAAACACACGGTTGTCTGGCAGTTTGTACGGCAGTTTCGATGCCGCCACGCTATCAAAAGGAGCGGTGGGCAAAAATCTGACAACCAGCTCGTTGTCCTTCTCCTTGAGATTGTCGGGCAACAGAAAACGCCATGTCCGGAACATATTGACAGTCAACGAATCGCCGGATATCGCGGTCAGCCGCTTGCCGTTGATATAGACCTCCGCGTAAGTGTCCAACCCTTCGAAGACCAGCTCGTTATGCGGATAAGACTCCCCGCTGCCGCAACTTCCATCGAACAGCACGCGGTACTCCCACACGCTGTCGGCCACCCACTGCACAAGCTTCTCGTTGTCGCCGTAAAACGGGTCGGGAATCAACTCGTTGGCTAACAAGTCGTCATGGATGTTGCCCGGCACGGTGGCATCGTACCACTTCCCATTATAGCGGAACTGCCAACTGTTCTGCACGCAACCATACTGCGAGTTGAGATACCGCCGCTCTGACTTGTAGAAGGTGGTCTTGTCACTGCGGCAACCTGCAAATGTCACGATCAACATCAATAAAAGGACATGGAAGACAATTTTATTCATATCTTTTAAGACAATTGTTTGGGATTTAAGACAACTTGGACAACAATAACAACTTATTTGGTATTGTCCAGGTTGTCCCGGTTGTCTTTAACATACAAAACCTTGTTTTTTCAACGTTTCGCGCAGCACTTCCGCGAAGTGCTCATTGTCCGGCTGGGTGTAGCGGTGCTTCGTAAATACCTGCGCGAGGTTATCACAATCGGGGTTCTCGGCGATGATACTCTTCGTCTCCTCCGAGTTCTCCTTTTCGTGATAGAACTCGTTAATGCGTTGCTCGTCGTAGTCGTGGTAAACTTCCTGATGCACAAAGGTTTCCACGGGAAGTTTCTGCGTCAGGGCGGGTTTCTTCACGGGGTAACCCATCGGGATGCAGGCCACGGGGATGACGTGGTCGGGCAGCTGCAACAGCTCCACGAATTGATCGACATTGTAGGTGATGGTGCCGAGCCAGCAGAAGCCGAGTCCGAGGGATTCCGCAGCCACACAGGCGTTCTGAGCCGCGATAATCGCATCGGTAACGGCCCATTGGTAGGCTTGCAAATTGCTGTATGCCTCCGTGTTAGCATTGCGGAAGCGACAGTATTGGTTGAAGCGGCGGAAGTCGGCGCAGAAGGTGAGGATCACCGGCGCGGAGGTCGCCATCGGCTGGTTGAAATGCAACGGGGCAAGCTTGGCCTTCATCTCCGCATCGCGCGTCACGATGATGCTGAACAGCTGCATATTGCCCATCGTGGAGCCGCAGCACGCCGCCTTCAAAATCATATTCAATGTTTTCTCATCCACCGGCTGCTCGGTATATTCCCGCACGCTCACGTGGTTGAGGAGG
>JAGBPE010000050.1 GCA_017633495.1 Bacteroidales bacterium
CTTCTCGCCACGGAGACTCGGCACCAGCACCGTCAGCAACACGACGGCCAACGCTCCCGCTGCCAACACGAAATAGCCACGACGGTTGCGGAACAGGAACACCAGCACGCACGCAGTCATCAATGCCCCGACCAACAGCAGGTAGTAACGCGATTCGGTCAGGCCGTAGTCCGCCAAACGACGGGCGACCCCTGTCCAGAAGAGTGCCAGCAGCGGCAAGACGAACAGACTGAAATGGTCGTAGAACCACTTGAAGGGTTGCGGTTCCGTCAGCATCTGCAACATCTTGGCCGCAAAGAAAATCACGAAGAAAACCGTCACCATGATGGCGACCCCGCCCTTCGGCAAGTTCCAGGTGAAGAGGATTTTGGCGGCATAGACATAGAGTACCACGGTGTAAATCAGCAGCGCGGGCGTGAGCACCCAGTTCAGCAACACCGCCCAGAAACGGCGGATCTCGATGGTTTCGG
This sequence comes from Bacteroidales bacterium, assembly GCA_017633495.1. Lineage (GTDB taxonomy): Bacteria > Bacteroidota > Bacteroidia > Bacteroidales > WCHB1-69 > F23-D06. Next base: position 471 of record JAGBPE010000050.1, read on the forward strand.
GACGGTCCTCCATGGCGAAGAAGAGCACGGGAGCCAATCCGCAAAATAGCAGCAACGCCGCTTGTTCGTACCAGCCGTCCCAGACTTTGTGAGGAATTTCGAAAAGCGACTTGATCGTATAAGCGATGGCGGCATACAGCAGATAGAGGATTCCCGCGACGAGCAACGCCCGCAACGCCGACCAGGCCATCTGCACGTTACGCTGCACAAAGGGTTCGTTTTCGGTGAACCGATGTCGCACGCACAACCACAGTGGAAGCGCCGCCAGCACCGCAATCCAATAGACGGTTTCCTCCACCCAGTCGAGGAGGAACGGCATGGCGAACCCGGCCACCATCCCCGCGAGCGGCAGCAGGTAGAGCAGCAGCCACCCGATGCCGCGTTTGCGCAACGGTTGCAGCGAGTAGGCCGCTACCACCATAAACGGCACCAGTGACATCGGCCGGAACCACCACGGCGCCGGTTCATTTTTTACATTAAATATGTCCGGATGAGAACTTCCATAACACCCAGCCACGCAGACATATAGCAGGATGACAATCTCCACGGGATGCGCCTTCACGGCATCCCACACAGCCGCCAGCCCTCGTTGGATTTTCTCTTTTAACGTTATCTTTTCCATATTCAATTGATTTTCATTTCATTCTGCAAAAATAAGAATTATCCGCTACCACGGCTTGTGACGTTTCAAAAAATCCTCTTTCTCCTCTTGGCTGAACGTCTGCGGACCGATAGCACCACCGCCGTATTGGAAAGTGCAATGGTCGTTATAGGGAATCAGATCCAGATTCTCCATAGCAGTGGATTTCTCCTCGTCCGTCATAGATCGACTGTTGATAATATAATCATACCTTCCCATTCCCACTCGGCGAAACCAGATTTTCACCAAATCGGGGGTGGTTTGAGAATATTCTATGCCGACACAACCCATCTTCTTAAGTCGCTGGCGGATGCCGTCGTATTCCTCCTGGGTCAGCCCCACCACGCACATCAACGAATCCCTTTTTTCACGCGCCTCTTCGTTCCAAAAGTTTGAATAGTGGTGTTCGTCGCCCTCTCCTGCGCACACATGGAACATCTCCAGCCTATTCCCCTTGAATTCCAAGGTGACAGCACAACTGTCGGCAACAGCACTTTGAAGATAGCGGTGCAACTCTTCCATTTCGGTATGGTGCTTCTCATAATGCTTGGCCATGATGTCGGGATTGCATCGCCGCTCGGGTGCCACTGCAAGGACATAAATGACTACCAACAGCACGTTGATTCCTCCCCATATCACTGCGATCCGCTGCCAAATATCTCGCCAACGCAACCCCATAATGAAAAACACTATCGACAAGCCAATCGCCAGCGGCGGGATCCAACTGAAGATTAAAGAAATTACAAAGCCGAGAAAGTCATCCACCCAAAACAGCACGATGACTGCGGTGACGACGGCGAACGGAATCAGCTTCAATATCCCGAAAATGGTTGCTTCTGTTTGCTCTTTCATAATACTGTATATTACTACCACCCACTAATTTGCATACTTATATTTACCCATTCCAAAATGATTATTACGCAAATCGCCATCGTCAACACCAACAATAACGCAATCTTCCATCTTTTCTGTGCAATCGCGAACACGAATGTGGCAAAACGAAGTATTTTGGCAACAAACAACAGGGTTATCAGAAAGGGGGCCACAAATAGATCATCCATAAACTCTTTTCCCGTTTCTAAATACAACCAGTTGTTTGCCAGGATACAGAGCATTGCGAAAACACTCACTACCGGCGCCACCCACCAATATTTCAACATCAAATTGGATATTTCATTCATTACTGTTGTTATTATTTTGATTTTTGGTGATAAACCATTTCAGTAGGCGGCGTTTCCTGTGTCGCTAAACATTTTTTTTGCAACGTTGGAAACGTCGCCTACTACCTAAACATTAACCAACAGTCGAACACTCACTCCTTATACCACTTCACCTTCAACGATACATACATCAACACCGCCAAAATCACGAAAATGCCGATGCTGCCGAACAACAAAGCGTAGGTTTCCAACTGCAGGAGTACGTAGATGAAGAGGTAAAGGGCGAACAGCAACGCACCCACCATCAGCGCGGTTTTGCGAATCTTCAAGATGCCTGCCAAGTAGCCTGTAATCAGTGTAATCGTCATCAACATGGAAATCATGTACGACCATAAAAACGGGATGTGCTCGCTGAAGGAGAGCAACAGCGTGTAGAAAACCAACAGCGCAACTCCAATGAGCAGATACTGCACTGGATGGATGGGTGTCTGACGGCGATGCTCCACGAAGAAAACCGTGGCGAAGGTGAGGAAGATGAACAAATAGGCGTACTTCACGGTGCGCGTGGTCTGCTGGTACTGCATCACCGGCACCCGCATAATCACCCCAAACTCGTTATCATCGTAATTTACGCTGTGCGCACTCTCGCTGACGTATTTGCTCCAACTTGTCACCGACTGTGCGAAATCACGGTTGAGGGCCAACACCTTCCACGTAGCCGTAAACCCGCTGTCGCTCACCGTGCGTTCCACCGGAAGGAAGTTGCCCTGGAAGCTTGGGGTAACGCAATTGGAGGTCAACTGCACCGAAGTGCTGTTGCCGATCGGCAGGAACATGATGCTCTCGGAACCCTTCAGCGGCATCCGCACGGAATAATCCACTGCAGAATCTCCCATCAGCACCGCAATCGGAACGCTACAGCGCAGCACCGAGCCCATCTGACCATCCTTGTCGGAACTCATCGTGTAATCCTTGCCGTTCAGATGGAACACGATGTTCTCCGTCAACCCGCGGAAATCGCTCAATGAAATCAGCACCTCAGCCTTATCCAGACGGTACTTCGCCTCGGAATAGTCTGACAATGACGGAATCAGGAAGCTGCCATCGATGTCCAGATCCGCCGTATAAACGGTCACATCGAAACTGCCGCGGTGACGATTCTCGCTCTTCAGGTCGCCCTTCACCTTAAAGTCTTCGGGCAAGAGATAGACATCCGGCGTCTGGTTGTCGCGCGAGGGGATGTGCACCACCGGTCCGATCACTCGCTGTTCCCCACTCCACATCTGTTCCACCTCCGACTCCGCCGCCCGCGAGGTCTCGTACCGTTCGTTCACCAAGTGCATGATCAGCTGCTGCGGGATGAGCAATATCACGCTCAACAATCCAATAATGAGGAGCTTCCAACCCAAGCGGGCATTTTTCGACATCTCCCAGCCTTGGTTTTTGGGATTCACATTCTCTTTGTGGAACTGTTGTCCCATCACTTTTTCTTGTTCTTGAACATTCATTTCTGTTGTCATATTTCTTGAATTTTGGATTATTCTATTTCAAAAAGTACTTTGTACTACAAAGTTTCAGGCCAAAAAAAAATTTAGCTTCTACAGCCTTGCAAAAAACGCTCCAGAGCGGCGATGTGCGCGGCGAAGGCTTCCCTACCCGACTCTGTAATCATGTACGTGGTGTTCGGCTTGCGACCGATAAAAGACTTCTCACAGCGAATGTAGCCAGCCTCTTCAAGATGGCGCGTATGGCTGGCCAGGTTGCCGTCAGTGAGCTCCAACAGCGACTTCAACGTAGCAAAATCCGCCGAACCATTCGCCGCCAATACCGACATAATGCCCAACCGAATCTTGTTCTCAAAAGCCTTATCGAAACCGTCTATAATCGCCATATCGCTTTTCTTTTATCACTAAATAATTCTATCCAACAAATTATTCTCTAATGCCTCTAACCTGAAACTTGAAACCTGAAACTTGAAACCTGAAACTATCTATCCCGCTCAAACATCAAAACATACGCAATCCCAAACACAACATGCATCACACTAAACCCTAAGAACCAGAACAGCAAAGCATGTGACATGGTAAAACAGTCTATGATGCCGATGAGCAACTCCGCGTAACCGAGGTAGCGCAAAATAGGATAAGTATAATGACTGCAATTGACGAGCGCAAGACCGTAGAACAAAAGCATA
>JAGBPE010000051.1 GCA_017633495.1 Bacteroidales bacterium
CCGATTCTCAAACTGTTGAGAACAGCTCCCATGTTCCATTCGTTGGCTTTGATGTGCTCCATCACGCGGTCGTGGGCGGCTTGCATGTCGAAGACAGGATCTTGGCGCAATAGCTCGTCGATGACGCGCAACTTCTCGCCTGTGCCCTCTTTCCAACGCTTCTTCAAATCCTGTGCGCTATATTCGGTCGGGGCCACGAAAAAGAAACCGGCCTGATCCCAGAATTCGCTCGGGAAGGTGAGGCGTTCCTTGATGACGTCAATGACTTTCAAAAGATACTCCTCCGTATAGGTGATACCTTTTTCATCCAAAATCTTGGTGAAATAGGGCATCAGTTCCTGCGAGGATTTCAGCTGGATATATTCGTGGTTGAACCATTTGGCTTTGTCGAGAGAGAACTTCGCGCCCGACTTGCTAATCTTCTCCAACGAGAAGAGGTTGACGAGCTCGTCCAAGCTGAAGATTTCCTGCTCAGTGCCGGGGTTCCAGCCCAACAGTGCCAACATATTCACCACGGCTTCAGGCAGATAGCCGGTTTCGCGATAACCCGAAGAGACTTCGCCGCTCTTGGGGTCGTGCCACTCCAGCGGGAAGACGGGGAAGCCCAAACGGTCGCCGTCGCGTTTGCTGAGCTTGCCGTTGCCATCGGGTTTCAGCAGCAGCGGCAGGTGCGCGAACTGCGGAGCCTCCCAACCGAACGCCTTGTACAACATCACGTGCAAAGGGGCAGACGGCAGCCACTCCTCACCACGAATCACGTGCGTGATCTTCATCGTGTGGTCGTCCACGATGTTGGCCAAGTGGTAGGTCGGCATTCCGTCAGACTTATACAGCACCTTGTCATCCAAAAGGTTGGAGTTGATCACTACCTCGCCGCGAATCAAATCGTGAACGTGGATGTCGGTGTCGGCAGGATATTTGAAACGAACCACGAAAGGTTCGCCGGAAGCGAGCCGTTTCTCTGTCTCTTCCGCACTCAAAGTCAGCGAGTTGACCATTGACATGCGCGTGGAGGCATCATATTGGAAGGTCTTTTTCTGACTCTCTGCCTCTTTGCGCTTGGCATCCAGCGATTCGGGCGTGTCGAAAGCGTAGTAAGCCCAACCGTCGCGCACCAACTGCTCCGCATAAGGTTTGTACATCGGTTTGCGCTCCGACTGTTTGTAGGGACCGTATTCGCCACCGATGCCCACACCTTCGTCAAACTTGAGTCCGAGCCACTGGAAGGCCTCGATGATGTACTCCTCGGCGCCCGGCACGAAGCGGGTCTGGTCGGTATCTTCGATACGAAGGAGGAACGAGCCGCCGTTCTTCTTGGCAAACAGGTAGTTATACAACGCGGTGCGCACGCCGCCAATGTGCAGCGGTCCAGTGGGACTGGGCGCGAATCTGACTCTGGGTTTCATATTTTCCATAAATGTAGGTTTCAAAAATAAAGCCGCAAAAGTACACAAATTACGAATACGCACCGAAAAAACGAAATTGTCTCTGTAGAGACGATGTGCACATCGTCTCTACAATCGCAATCGCACCGAAAAAACATCTTTGCCAAAAATATTCTTTCACACAATAATCATGACTAATGAAATGTTATCTTTGCCGTATGAAAAAATTTTGGATTTTAATATTATGGGCTGTCATCACGAATTGCGTTCAAGCGCAGACAGACGTGGCGTTAGACCCGGAATTCGGGGCGCGGGTGTCGGTTGGATTGGACAAGAAAATCACGAAAGGGTTCCACATTGCTTTGAATGAGGAGGTGCGGTTCGACAACAATTTCCGTAGTTTCGATCGGCTGCAGACCACGCTCGGACTCGACTACAAGGTCAATCCCTACCTCAGATTCGGACTCGGCTACATTTTCATCGCACCCTACAGCTCCAACAACAGCGCGTTCAAAAACCTGCGCCACCGCCTCTATTTCGATGTGCGGGGTTCCTATCAAACCGGCAGATGGGAATTCGCGCTGAAGGAACGCTTCCAGTGGACCTACCGTGCGGGCGACTTCAACGAGTACCAATATCCGCGTAACGAGCTGATGCTCAAGAGCCGAATCACCGTCAAGTACAACACCAATATCGCCTCACCCTACCTCTATTTCGAGCTGCGCAACTTCCTCAACGCACCGGTCATCCACGCCAACTACGACGGCACGCATTATTTGACCGACGACGGCAGCGAAAAGGGTGAACCCGGCTGGTTCCTGGAGGGCTTCCGCGGCGTCTACATCAACCGATACCGCACCTGTTTAGGCGTGGACATCAAGGTAAACAAACATAACAAGCTGAATTTCTACTTCTTAGGCGATTTCGTCGACGACAAAGTGGTGGATGCCAACGCAAAAGGCACGAAGCTGAAATCCTACACCCGAGAGAGGGGATTTGTCGGGAGCATCGGTGCAGAATACGTCTACGCCTTCTGACGCTCCACCCGTTTCACCACCAGCACGCTCAGCTCGTAGAGCAGCCATATCGGCAGCGAAACTATCATCAGCGTGAAGGCATCGCCCGTGGGGGTAATGATGGCCGCGATGATGAGGATCGCCACGATGGCGTGACGGCGGTATTGGGTCATCCACTCGGCCTTCAACAGGCCGAAACGCGCTAACAGCCAACTGATTATCGGTATCTCAAAGATAATGCCGAACACTATACTCATCATGATGAGCGTGTCCATGTAGGACTGCAACGTCAACATATTGCTCACCTGCTCGCTCACCTGGTAGGTGCCGAGAAACCGCACGGTGAGCGGAAAAACGAAAAGGTAATTGGCCACCACCCCGATCAGGAACATCACGTAGGCGGTAATCACCAGACTGACGGAATGCTTGCGCTCCTGCTCGTAGAGCGCGGGACGGATAAAATCGAACAGCACCTTGATAATGTAGGGCGAAGCCATCAGGATGCCGAACGCGAAAGCGGTTTTGAGGTGAATCATGAACTGCTCGGTGAGGCCGATATTCATCAGCTGGATGCTGAAGTCGCCACCACCGAAAAGCTTGTACATAAAGAAGTTGGAATCTTTCGGGGCCAAAACAATCTTGAAAAGCAGATCTTTAAAACAAAAAGCGGCAATGGAGAAGATGAACATGGCGGCCAGAATCTTGATCAGGCTGCCGCGCAAATCCTCCAAATGCTCCCAAAAAGACTTGTTTTCCGCCGTTTCGGACATCTATTCGGGCTTGCTTTCGGGCTCTTTATCCGCAGGTTTCTCCTCCTTGCCGTCCATGCCGTTCTTGAAGGAGCGCACGCCCTTCCCCAGTCCGCTCATCAGTTCGGGAATCTTCTTCCCGCCGAACAAAAGCAGCACAATCAGGGCGATGATAATGATTTCTGTCATTCCGATTCTCATATTGTTTGGTTTAGAGGTTTACAGGTTTACGGGTTTACACGTTTACAGGTTTACTCGTTTACTGGTTTAGGAGCTTAGGAGCTTAGGAGGTTGTTTATGTTTATAGTTTCAAGTTTCAAGTTTCAAGTTTC
>JAGBPE010000052.1 GCA_017633495.1 Bacteroidales bacterium
ACGGGTGCGATGGCGGTCACCTCGCCGTTCATCTTGATGTAGGAACCGTCCTTGCCGACCTTCACAATGGCGATGCTGCAGTCGTCAGACAGCTTGTGCAGCGCTTCGAGTTGTTCCACTCCGGTGAAGGCTTTGGCCTCCTCTTCATTGGCGAAGATGATGTCCACATAATCCCGAAGCAGCATCTTCACAAAGTCCAGGTTGCTCTCAATAAGGTTGTAGCTGGCCATGTCCATGGAGATTTGCAGTCCGTGGGCCTTCGCCTTTTTGCAGACATCCAAGATGAGGTCGTGGTTGAAGATGAGGTAACCCTCGATGTGGATGAGGTCGTAGTGGTCGAAGATGCTCTCGTCCACTTGCGCGGGTTGCATAGTGGCGGCAGCTCCGAGGTAGGTGGCGAAGGTGCGCTCCGCATTCGGAGAGATGAAGGTGATGGCCACACCCGTGTCTTCGGTAGATTCGATGAGATGCGGGATCACACCAAAGCGTTCGCACTCCTGACGGAACAATCTGCCCATCTCGTCGTTGCCCACCTTGCCGATGTAGCCGGCAGTGGCACCCAGACGGGCGAGTCCGTGGATGGTGTTGGAGGTGGATCCGCCGGTGGCTAATGTCTGCGGCATCTCTGCGATCACCTCCAGGATTTCGCGTTTCCGCTGTGCGTCAATCATATCCATGCCGCCCTTGCTCAGGTGCAGACGGTCGAGGATTTCGTCGTTGTCGATGTGCACCAGAATGTCCACCAGTGCGTTCCCGATTCCTAATATATTCTTCATTTTGACTCGTTTTTTATGAAAGCGCAAAGATAGCAATTTTGTTAGCTGGTTGTTACCATTAAAATTGTACCTTTGCCGCTTAATTTTTGTGATTATGACATCTAACGAAATACGCTCCGCTTTTCTGGACTTTTTCAAGTCCAAAGGCCATCAGATAGTGCCTTCCGCGCCGATGGTGATTAAAAACGACCCGACATTGATGTTCACCAATGCCGGCATGAACCAGTTCAAAGATATCTTCCTCGGCAACACTCCGCGCGAGTTTCCGCGCGTGGCCGACTCGCAGAAATGTCTGCGCGTGTCGGGCAAACACAACGACCTGGAGGAGGTCGGTCGCGATACCTACCACCACACCATGTTCGAGATGCTTGGCAACTGGTCGTTCGGCGACTACTTCAAGAAAGAGGCTATCGACTACGGTTGGGAATTTCTGACTGAGGTGATGAAACTCGACAAGAACCGTCTTTACGCTACCGTGTTTGCGGGCGACGAGAAGGACGGCACCACGTTTGACCAGGAAGCCTACGATTTCTGGAAGGCGCATCTGCCCGAGGATCGCATCCTCAAGGGCAACAAGAAGGACAATTTCTGGGAGATGGGCGACACGGGTCCGTGCGGTCCCTGCTCTGAAATCCATATCGACCTGCGCGACGATAGCGAGCGCGCCAAGGTTCCCGGTGCCGAGCTGGTGAACAAGGACAATCCGTTAGTGATTGAGATTTGGAATCTGGTCTTCATGCAGTATAACCGCGTGGTTTCCGGCGAGTTGCATCCGCTGGCTGCCAAGCATGTGGACACGGGTATGGGCTTCGAACGCCTCTGTATGGCAGTTCAAGGCAAGAAATCCAACTACGACACCGATGTCTTCCAACCGATTATCCAAAAGATTGCGCAAAACGCCGGCGTGAAGTACGGCGAAAAGCATGATGTGGATGTGGCCCTGCGCGTGGTGGCCGACCACCTGCGTGCCGTCACATTCGCTATTGCCGACGGTCAGCTGCCCTCCAACACGGGTGCGGGCTACGTCATCCGCCGCATCTTGCGCCGTGCCATCCGCTACGGCTTCACCTTCCTCAACTTCAAGGAGCCCTTCATGAACACCTTGGTGGCTGACCTGGTGGCGCAGATGGGGCACCAGTTCCCGGAGATTGCCGCTCAACAGCAGCTCATCGTGAATGTGATCCGCGAGGAGGAGAACTCCTTCCTCAAGACGCTCGATTCCGGTATCCTGAAGTTCGAAAACTATGTGAAGAAGATGAACGGCAACACCGTCATCGACGGTGACTTTGCCTTCGAACTTTTTGATACTTACGGATTCCCGATTGACCTCACCTGCCTGATGGCTTCCGAGAAGAACTTGACTGTCGATATGGATGGTTTCGCAGAGGGTTTGCGTCAGCAGAAGGAACGTTCCCGCGCCGCTACCTCAGTCTCCGCTGGCGACTGGGTGGAACTGCAATCGCAGGACGGTCCTACCGTTTTTGTCGGTTACAAACAGCTGACTTGTGATTGTAAGATTGTGAAGTACAGACAGGTGACAGCCAAGGGCAAAACCTATTTCCAGGTGGTGCTCGACCAGACGCCCTTCTACGCCGAATCCGGCGGTCAGGTGGGCGACACGGGTGTGCTGACCAATGGCACCGACACTGTGGAAATCTACAACACCACGAAAGAGAATAACCTCACCATTCATCATACCAGCAAGTTGCCCGCTGATGTGGCAGCTGATTTTGTGGCCAAGGTCGATGCTGAAAAACGTCAGAAGACCGCCAACAACCACTCGGCTACTCACCTGTTGGACCACGCGTTGCGTGCCGTATTGGGTACCCATGTGGAGCAGAAAGGTTCTTTGGTGGCTTCCGACCGTTTGCGTTTCGACTTCTCCCATTTCGCCAAAGTGACGGATGAGGAGTTGCGCAAGGCCGAGCAGATGGTCAACGCGATGATTCGCAAAAACCTGCCGCTGCAGGAGTTTGTGGATGTGCCGATTGAGGAGGCTCGCGAGCGCGGTGCCATCGCTCTGTTCGGGGAAAAGTACGGCAAGACTGTCCGTGTCATCCAATTCGGTGATGCGGTAGAGTTGTGCGGTGGTACGCATACGTCTGCTACGGGCAACATCGGTCTCTTCAAGATTGTTTCCGAAGGTGCTGTGGCCGCCGGTGTGCGCCGTATTGAGGCGGTGACTGGAGCGGCTGCCGAGCAGCTTGTTTACGAGGATCAGGATACGCTTACCCAGCTCAAGGGTATGCTTAATGCTCCGAATTTGGCTCAGGCGGTGCAGAAATTGCAGGAGGAGTGCCAAATGTTGCGCAAGAAGATGGAGGATATCGACCGACAGATGGCGTTGGAGTTCGGCAAGTCGCTGATGGAGAGTGCCGAAGAGGTCAACGGCATCCTCTATATGTCGAAAGTCACCGATTTTTCTGCCGATATGCTGAGACAGGTGGCGTTGCAGTTGCGCGAAGGCGACAACCACGTGGTTGTTTTGGGCAGCGTTCGCGACGGAAAGCCGAATCTGGCGGTGGCTATCAGTACCAACCTGACTGGCAGAGTGGATGCGCCCACGTTGGTACGTGCTGCCGGCAAACTGATTCAAGGCGGTGGCGGCGGACATCCGACACTCGCCATGGCGGGCGGTAAAAACCCCGATGGGGTGGAGGCTGCTGTCAAAGAGGCGGTTCGATTAGCCAAAGAGAAATTGCAATAATCATAAAAAAAACGGCGGCCGAAAGGTCGCCGTTTTCTTTCTTAGAAGGGCAGGTCGTCGTCGGAGTAGCTCTCTTCCGACACCGTGTTCTCGGGAGGTGTTGGCGGGGTAGGCGGCATTGCGGGTTGCTGCACTACCGTCTGATTGGGCACTTGCGTGACCGTCTGTCCACCGCTCTCTCTGGGAGAGAGGAAGAGGAAGCTGTTGGCCTCCACTTCTGTGATGTAGTGCCGCACTCCGTTGGCGTCGTCCCAGTTTCGGG
>JAGBPE010000005.1 GCA_017633495.1 Bacteroidales bacterium
CATGTCCTTCGTTGAGGTGATAGATGGTCGGATCCTCGCCGATGGCTTTCAGCATACGCACACCGCCGATACCGAGCAGAATCTCCTGTTTGAGACGGTTCTCGACATCGCCGCCATACAAAGTAGCCGTCACGCCACGATCCTCTTGCCAGTTCTTATCGAAATCAGTATCAAGGAGATACAACGGAATGCGGCCCACATCTGCGCGCCAGATGCGGGCGTAGAGGTTACGACCGGGCATTGCCACGCTGATGGTGATCCACTCGCCGTTCTCGTCCTTGTAAGGCTTGATCGGCAGCTTGGAGAAGCTTTGCGGCGGGTAGAGGTTCACCTGCTCGCCGTACGCGGAAATCTGCTGCTGGAAGTAGCCGTAGCGGTAAAGCAAGCCCACACCGAGCATGTTCACGTTGCAGTCGCTGGCCTCCTTGAGGTAGTCGCCAGCCAACATGCCGAGACCGCCGGAGAAGATCTTCAGCTCGTTGCTGATGCCAAACTCCATGCTGAAGTAGGCAATACGCTCCTCGTCGCGGCTCCGCGGGGTGTTCATGTAGGCCGTGAATTTGTCGTAAACCTGATGTAATTTATTGAGATAAGTCTCGTTTTGGGCGAAATTCTCCAAACGCTCCAGCGGAAGCATCTGCAAAGCGTGAATCGGGTTCTCCTCGCAGGCTTTCCACAACGACGGACCGGCAATCTCCTCGAACAGTTCGCGAGCCTCGAAGGTCCAGCTCCACCACATATTCTCGGAGAGCTTCTCCAGAAGTTGCAGCGCAGCAGGCAGGTGCGACTTCACAGAAACGCGGTGCCACTCAGGTTGTTCCACGTTCAACTCCTTCACCATCTGACCCACATTGGAGGTCTTGTTCTGATATTGCGCGAAACGATCGGAACTCTTGCCCAACGCAATCGCGTAGGTCTCCTCATAATTGGCGAAAAGATGCGACCAGAGCGCCTTCTCCGCAATAGACATAGCCGTTTGACGGATGTCTGCCATTGCTTTGTCGGTGCAATTGAGATAGAACATGATTTGGTCCGCAATGGCTTTCACCACCTCCTCATCGTTGTGGTCAGTGCGCTTAATCACGCTAACACTCTGCTGCTGAGTGAAATGTTCTTTCACCCATGCACCAAATCCAGCCAAAGAGGTCGTGATGGTCGGTATGCCGAAGGCGATGCTCTCCAGCGGAGTGTAACCCCATGGCTCATAATAAGATGGGAACACGGAGAGGTCGAAACCAATCAGCAAATCATAGTATTTCAGGTTGAAGATGCCATCTTCGCCATCAAGATAGACAGGTGCGAAAACAATCTTCACATTCTGTTCCGGATAGTTGTGCAATCCGTTGTTGTTCAACTCGTTGAGAATCGGGTCGTGATACGGATCGTGCAGCACGTGCGTCACGAAACGGTCGGACATCGGCACACCGCTCACGGGCTGCGTCATCTGTCCGGCCAACTCCTCATTGCGACCGCTCTGACCAGCAGGCACGGTGATGAACGCCACCACAGGACGGTCGGGATTAGCCTCGGTAACCTTCGCCAAGCTCTTGATAAAGACGTCGATACCCTTGTTCTTAAACTCGTAACGACCGCTGTTGATGACCAGCAATGCATTCTCGGGAATCTGCGTCTGTGTGAGCGTGGAAGCCACCTGTAACAGCTTGTCGCGGGCGATTTTGCGCTTGCGCTCAAACTCCTCCCCTTGCGGCACGAAAGCGTTCTCAAAGCCGTTGATGGTAATCACATCGGCGGGTTTCTCGAAGAAGGCGTCGCACTCCTTGTTTGTGATTTCGCTCACTGTAGTGTATGCATCTGCATATTTGGCGGACAGCGACTCCAATGAATATTTGGACTGCACCCCGAAGCGGACAGCCGTATCAACGGGGTTATATTGCTTAGTGTCAGCGTATAACGGCAGACCGTTGCCGGCAATACAGCGACCTAAAACGGTAGCGTGAGTCGTGAAGACGGTAGCGATTTGCGGGGCTACGGATTCCAGATAGAGGATTCCCGTACCCGTCATCCATTCATGGAAATGGGCCACGATCTTGTCCATCGAGTTGCAGTAGAAGTTGTAGAAGCTCTCTATCACGCGACCGGCGGCGTAGCCAAACAGGGCGGGTTCGATGTAATCCCACTGTCCGGAAATGGAATCCAACTGGTATCTGAGCCAGAATTTGGTCAAAATCTCGTTCTTTTTCTCAAAGAAATTGGTAAAATCGACCAAGAAGACAATCGGAGAACCCACAATCTGCCATCTGCCGACGCGCACCTTCAAACCGTCGCGCGCCACAATGTGCCTCCAGTTCTTGAACAGATCGGGATCTTCCACAAAATCGTCGTTGTTCTCCTTCGAGATATCCGGCCCGATACAGATGTATCGGTCGCGGTAGTTTTCCACCACAGTCGCCGCTTTTGTCGACAAGACGGTATAGATACCGCCCACTTTGTTACAAATTTCCCATGAAGTTTCAAAAAGATAATCGCTATGTCTCTGACTCATAAGTATTTATTGTTGATTTTTTACTTTTTTGCAATAAAGGGGCAAAGATAGGAAAAAATCGCGAAACTTCAAAATTATTTCTGCGAATTATCAACAATAAACCTTTAAAAAAGAAGAGGATAAAGTCAGACTACAGCTCTTTGGCCAAGAACTCGGCAGTGAATCCCACGCCTTGACGCACAATCTCCTCGGGAGTGCCGACAGCCACCACCTCGCCACCGCTGCGACCGCCTTCGGGTCCCATGTCGATGATCCAGTCGGCCATCTTGATGACGTCCATGTTGTGCTCGATGACGATAACCGTGTTGCCCTTCTCCACCAAGCGGTCGAGCACATCCAGCAGAATAGCGATATCCTGGAAATGCAGTCCCGTGGTGGGTTCGTCTAAAATATACAGGGTGTTGCCGGTGTCTTTTTTCGAAAGCTCAGCAGCCAGCTTGATGCGCTGCGCCTCACCGCCGGAAAGCGTCGTGGAGGGCTGACCGAGTTTCAGGTAGCCCAAACCCACATCGTCCATCGTCTTGAGCTCACGCACGATGGTCGGGATGTTCTCGAAGAATTCGATAGCCGTGTGGATGTCCATCTCCAGCACATCGTTGATGGATTTGCCCTTGTAGCGAATCTCCAGCGTCTCGTCGTTGTAGCGTTTGCCGCCGCACTTGTCGCAGGTGACATAGACATCAGGCAGGAAGTTCATCTCGATGGTCTTCAGTCCCGCGCCCTTGCACTCCTCGCAGCGACCGCCCGTCACGTTGAAGGAGAACCTACCGGGCTTGTAACCGCGGATCTTCGACTCCGGCATCTGCGTGAAGAGTTTCCTGATATCCTCAAACACACCCACATACGTTGCCGGATTGGAGCGCGGCGTGCGTCCGATCGGCTGCTGGTTGATGTCGATGATCTTGTTGATATGCTCCAAACCGACCACATCCTTATACGGCAGAGGTTTCTTCTCCGAGCGGTAAATATAGTGATTCACAATGGGATACAAGGTCTCGTTGATGAGGGTGGATTTGCCGCTGCCCGATACGCCCGTCACGCAGATAAGCGTTCCGAGGGGGAACTCCACCGTCACGTTCTTAAGGTTGTTGCCGGTGGCGCCCACGATGGAGAGCCATTCGCCGTTGCCTTTGCGGCGTTGTTTCGGCACCTTGATTTTCTTCTTTCCTTTGAGGTAAGCGGCTGTCAACGAGCCACTTTTGAGAATCTCCTTGTAGGTTCCGGCAGCCACGATTTCGCCGCCGTACTCCCCTGCTGCGGGACCTACGTCCACAATATAGTCAGCGGCCTTCATCATGTCGCGGTCGTGCTCCACCACGATTACGGAGTTGCCCATATCGCGCAGACTGCGCAGCGACTCAATGAGGTAGTGGTTATCGCGCTGGTGTAGCCCGATACTCGGCTCGTCGAGAATATACATCACGTTCACGAGTTGCGAGCTGATCTGGGTGGCCAGTCGGATGCGCTGCGCTTCCCCACCCGATAGCGATGCCGAAGAGCGGTCGAGCGACAGATACTGCACCCCCACGTCGCAGAGGAACTCCAGACGGAAGGTGATTTCGCGCAGGATTTCGGTAGCGATGTGCTTCTTGCCGGGGTCGAGATGCGCGGGCAGAGCCTTGCACCATGCGAGCAGTTCCGACATGTCCATGTGGGCCAAATCGGCGATGTTTTTGTCCTGAATGCGGAAATGCAGCGACTCGGTACGGAGTCGTGCCCCGTGGCAATGCGGACACGGGATGGTGTTCACGAACTGCGAGATCCACTTCTTGAAGGAGGCCGGCATGTTCTCTTCACTGAGGTTGCCGATGAAATTCACCACACCTTCAAACGTCTTGCGCATCGGCGACAGACCCGCCACCTCGCGCTTCACATGCAGAATTTCCGTGGTGCCATACAAAACGGCGTTCAGTTGTTGCTCGTTCAGGTTCTTGATGGGATCCGACAACGAGAAGCCATACTTCTCCGCCAACGCATCCAACGTCCTGAACAACAGTGTGTTCTTATATTCACCCAAGATGGCGATCCCCCCAGCCTTGATGGATTTGCTCTTGTCGGGAATCACCTTGTCGATGTCGATTTCAGTGATGCTGCCGAGGCCGTTGCAGTACTCGCAAGCGCCATACGGCGAGTTGAACGAGAAGGTGTTCGGCTCGGGTTCGGGATAGGAAATGCCCGTGGTGGGGCACATCAGGAACTTGCTGTAGTTCTTCACCTCTTTCGAATCGTTGTCGAGAATCATGAGTGCGCCCTTGCCGTATTTCATCGCAATCTGCACGCTGTTGGAGAGGCGTTTTTGCGAATATTCGGACACCGTGAGGTTGTCCACCGACAGCTCGATGTCGTGGATTTTGTAGCGGTCGACCTGCATTCCCATCATCAGCGGTTTCATCACGCCGTCCACGCGCACGCGGGTGAAACCCTGCTTGCGGATATTCTCGAAAAGCTCGCGGTAGTGACCCTTGCGGCGTTTCACCACGGGAGCGAGCAGCGTCACGGATTTGCCTTTGTAGCGGGTCAAAATCAGGTCGATGAGCTCTTTTTCGGAATAGTGCACCATCTTCTCCTCAGTGTTGTAGGAGTAGGCATCGGCCACGCGGGCGTAGAGCAGACGCAGGAAGTCGTAAACCTCGGTAACGGTACCCACGGTGGAACGCGGGTTCTTGTTAACCGTCTTCTGCTCAATGGAAATCACGGGATTGAGGCCGGAGATTTTATCGACATCAGGATGCTCCATGTTGCCGATGAAATGGCGGGCATAGGCGGAGTAGGTCTCCATGTAGCGGCGTTGTCCCTCAGCGTAGATGGTGTCGAACGCCAGCGACGATTTTCCGCTGCCGCTGAGACCGGTGATGACCACCAGTTTCTGCTGCGGTATCGTCAACGATACATTCTTGAGGTTGTTCTCTCGCGCCCCTGTGACCACTAAAGTGTCCTCTGCCAGCACATTATGCTCCATAAAGTCAATGGTTTCCTGATTTTTTTGAAGGCGGCAAAGATACGATTTTTTTTGTACTAACTACTGTACGGCGCCACATCATACCCCACAAACTCGCCCTTCTGATACTTGAAGTAGCCGCAGACGGCAACCATAGCCGCGTTGTCGGTGGTGAGGTCCAAGGGCGGGAGGAAGATGTTGCGGTGGTAACGACGCGCCAGGTCGGACATGGCGTTGCGCAAACCGGAGTTTGCCGACACGCCGCCCGCCAGCACCAAATCCTTGCAATCGCTCTCCTTAAAGGCCTTCTTCACCTTGTCGGTCAGCGATTTAACGATAGCGTGCTGTATAGAGGCTGCCAAATCGTGGATGTTCTCTTCGATGAATTTAGGGTTCTCCTTGAGGTTGTCGCGCACAAAATAGAGGAACGAGGTCTTGAGGCCGCTGAAACTGTAGTCTAGACCCGGCAGGTGAGCGATGGAGAACTGGAACCGCTCGGGGTCGCCTTCCTGCGCGTATTTGTCGATGACGGGACCGCCGGGATAGGGCAAACCGAGAATCTTGGCCGCCTTGTCGAAAGCCTCACCCGCTGCATCGTCAATGGTGCCACCAAGCTTGACCATATCGAAGTAGTCGTTGACCTGCAACAACAGCGTGTGTCCGCCCGAAACGGTGAGACAGAGGAACGGGAACTGCGGCTTCGGTTTCGTCTCGCCGGGTTTGTCGAGGAAGTGCGCCAACACGTGCGCCTGCAGGTGGTTCACCTGCACAAGCGGGATCCCCAACGTGTAAGCCATCGACTTGGCGAAGGAGTTGCCCACCAAGAGCGAGCCCAACAGTCCGGGACCGTTAGTGAAGGCTATCGCCGAGAGCTGTTCCTTGCCGATGCCAGCACGTTTCAACGCCGTGTCGATAACGGGGATAATGTTCTGCTGATGCGCGCGGGAGGCCAGTTCCGGCACCACTCCGCCGTATTCCGCGTGTATTTTCTGACTGGCGATCACATTCGACAGGATGACGTTGTCTTGGATCACCGCCGCCGAGGTGTCGTCACAAGAGGATTCTATTCCGAGGATATACATTTCTTTTCGAACTTTTAGTTTCTTTTGTTCCGGCCCCACATTGCGCTCCTTCGTCGCTTATGTGGGGTTAATTGGGTATCTTTCCTTGCCCACGCTATCGACCCCACATTGCGGCTTACGCCTTATGTGGGGTTAATTGCGCTTCGCGCGTCTTGCCTCTCCGAGGCTGCTCAAGGAAGTAGTTTTTTTGTACATTGTTCATTGTACATTGTTCATTATCAGTCGTTCCAGCACGTCCATCGCCTTCTCCGGCAGCATCGGTTCCGACACGCGCTTCTTGCCCTCATAGACGCAGACCAGGCCGTGGGAGGCGCCCACCAGGCCGTAGTCGGCGTCGGCCATCTCGCCGGGACCGTTCACGATGCAGCCCATCACCCCAATCTTAAGACCGGGATAGCCTGCAAAGCGTTGTTTCACAGCGGAGAAGACCGTCTGGATGTCGTACTGCGTGCGCCCGCAGGAGGGACAGGCCACAAACTCCGTATTCAGGATTTTGATACGGCAGGCCTGCATCACAAGGTTCGACAGATCAGCGTTTTGGGCATCCGAGAAGTGGGGGTTCCGAAGCTGCACCTCACGCAGTTTGTGATGGAAGTGGGCGTAACCGGCAGCAGCCGCTGCACGACACATCCAACGCTCTTCGTCGGCTTCGTCTTCTTCATATACTAATGTATCGTCATGAATCTGCAGCTTTTCAACATCCAGATTCTCAATGGATTTCACCAACTTGTGACCAAACGGCGATTCGTTTTCGGGCGGTTCGGTGAGCGAAACACGGATGGTGTCGCCAATGCCCATCAGCAACAGCGCACCAATGCCCGCTGCCGACTTCACCCTACCCTCTCGATCGTTACCCGCTTCGGTGACACCGAGGTGCAACGGATAGGACATATTGCGTTGCAACATGCTATCATGCAGCAGTTTGGTAGCCGTCATCATGGTCAGCACATTGCTCGATTTCATCGAAAGCACCACCTTGTGGAAGTCGTACTGCTCGCAAATCTCCAGCCATTCGATGGCCGACTGCACCATCGCCTCGGGGGTGTTCCCATAGCGACTCACAATTCTATCGCACAACGAACCGTGGTTGATGCCGATGCGCACCGCGGTATCGTGCTGCTTGCAGATTTCGAACAACGGTTTGGCTCTCA
>JAGBPE010000053.1 GCA_017633495.1 Bacteroidales bacterium
ATCACAACAACCATAACAACAAACGAAATACGAGCAATGTTTCGCCAAATGCACGCTTGACGACACACATTGCTGTATCTTTGCCGCTTCTCCTGGTCCGTGAGCTTTTGCAGGAAAGATTTGTATTCATGCAGGAACTTGGAAAACGCAAAGAAGGAAAGGGCGCTGGTTTCCTCCCCTTCATCTTGGAGTATATGTTCCATCTTATGAGTGTAAACACTACTGACTATAGCTCCCACCACAAACGCCGCAAGACACACAATAATAATGTAATCTCCAAACATAACTGTTATTTTTGACCACGGATGCCATAATAAGGCATCCCTACAATCCTCACAATTCCCATTTTCCTATTGCCTATTGCCTATTGCCTGTTCAATGCTCGGAGGCGTTGACTCCTAGAACTGAAAATAGATGAACGGTTGCAAATCCGCGGTGACGAACTGGTAGAGGACGAAGACGACCGCCACCACGATAAGTCCCATCAGCCAGAGCGGGAGCATGGCGAAGTTGATGCGGTACCAGCGCTTCCAACGGTCTGGTAACCAGTGGATAATCATACCTAACACAAACATGATGAAGACGGAGCTGTAGTTGGCTATGATGTCGGGGATGGCCGCCACGTTCCACTGTCCACCGATGCTGTTGACCATCGCTTTCGCGGTCTCCCACGCCGTTTCGTTGGCCGTGGCGGGATCGAGGTTGGAGCCGGAACGGAAGAACAAGCGCGTGAAGCTGATAAAAACGAACGTCTGGAAAATACCCCACGTCTTGTCGAGCCACTCCACTGTTTTTTCGGGTTTGACGAGCGTGAAGATAGTCTTAATGAGCGTACCCACAAACCAAACACCGGTCCACACCACACCGATCATCAAAGCGGGATGCGGCCACAGGTGATTGGTAATCAAGAAGGTGACGAAGAACACCGTGGCGATAGTACTGCGCACCAACATATTGCAGTGCCGCCAAATCTTGTAGCACAAGATGCCGATGCCGTTCAGACCGCCCCAAATCATGAAGTTCCACGAAGCACCGTGCCAAAGACCGCCTAACAGCATGGTATTCATCATGTTAAGGTTGGTACTGATCTTCAATCGTGCCTTCTTGCTCACGAGCGATGCTATAAGCAAGGCAAATGCGATGCCGCCAATAATGCTGGTCACCACCACGCTCTTGGTAAGCAGGATGATGACGGCGGCAATGAGCAAGATGCAGAAATAGGTACCGAAAGTGGCGTTGCGGTTACCTCCGAGCGGAATATAGAGGTAGTCTTTCAGCCAATTGGAGAGCGAAATGTGCCACCGTTTCCAGAAGTTGCCAGGGTTAGTGGCCTTGTACGGCGAGTTGAAGTTCTTGGGCAGGTAGAAGCCCATCAGCATGGCCACGCCGATGGCGATGTCGGTGTAGCCAGAGAAGTCGGCATAGACCTGCAGCGAATAGACGAACAGCGCCGACAGGTTCTCGAACGAGGTGAACAGCGACGGGTTGTTGAAGACTCTATCGACGAAGTTGACCGCGAGGTAGTCGCTCATTATCAGCTTCTTAGCCAATCCATTGAGGATCCAGAAGACGGCGATACCGAACTGCTTGCGGGTCAGGAAGAACTTCTTGTAGAGTTGCGGCACGAACTGGTCGGCGCGGACGATAGGACCGGCCACCAACTGCGGGAAGAACGAAACATAGAACCCGAAGTCGAGGATGTTGGAGACGTGCGCGATCTTCCGCTTATAGACATCCACCAAGTAGCTGATATTCTGGAAAGTATAGAACGAGATGCCGACGGGCAGCAGAATCTTGGAGGCATCGAAATAGTCGGTTCCTGACCAATCGTTGGCCCACTGCGCGAGCCAGTTGATCACCTCATGCTCGCTGCCCACGATAGTGTTGTAGGCATCGGTGCAGAAGTATGCGTACTTGAAGTAGAAGAGTACCAGCAAGTTAATGACCACACCCAAAATCATGAACGTCTTGCGCAGTCCGTTGCGCTGCGATTTGTCCATGAAAACGCCGAGGAAGTAGTCTAAGAAGGTGTCAAACAGCAAGATAAGGACGAAGAGACCGGAGGTTTTGTAGTAGAACAGCAGACTGACGAAGAAGAGGAACGTGTTGCGTAACAGCCGTTTGCTTTGGAAGAGAGCGAAAAGCGCATACACGATAGCGAAGAAAGCCCAGAAGTTGAACTGGGTGAACAGCAACGGATGTGTCTCGTCAAATGAGAACAAGTTGATCAGAAATTGCGAAATATTCTCCCAGGTCATTGTTGTAGCGATTTAAGTGGTTGAACAAAAGCATGATAGAAAAGGTCGCCGATGAGGTTGTAGCCATTCACGGTGAAGTGCACGCGATCTTTCTGCGCTAACCCCTTGGCCTGCCATTTGGCCATGGAGCCGAGTCCGCCCATCACCTCGAATTGGTCCCAACAGGCACCGCCCGTAAGGTCGGCCAAACGTTTCATCGTTTCACTCACCTCAGGACCCGTCTTATTCACGGCATAGCGTCCGCGTCGTACCTTCTTCCAGGTGTCGTTGTTCGACAGGAAGATGAACGCGCAATCGGGATTGGCCTCACGGATACGGGCGATGAGTTGTAAGTAGTTGTTTTTGAATGCGGTAGAGTCAAAATCGTTGCCGAAAGCGTCGTTCACGCCGATACCGAAAATTACCAAATCAGGAGGGAAAGCTTTCATATCGCGGGTGAAGTTCTTGCAGCGCAGATAGGAGGGCACCGCCGCGCCGTTAACGCCTATGGATGTGAACGTTACGCCGGGTTTACCGTTTTTCAGCCACAGTCCGTTCACGAAGAAGGTATCCGGTGTGCCACAGGGGAAGTAGAAAGTGAATTCCTGCAACGGACGGTCGAGGTAGTAGTAAAAACGGTCGTTTACAGTGTCGGTTTCGTCCGCAAAGCGCCAGATGGTGTCGTATTTCAAAATCGGGTCGATGTAGTGGCCATTGGAACGACCAAGCAGGATGAGCGTGTCGGTGGCGAAATCGTATGCCGGCTCGTTCATCTTGAACTTGATGGAATGCACTGACTGTGTGCAATATACGGAGATGCCCGACATGCCTAATGGCGACGGGTATTCCTTATAGACGTTGCGGATCAGTGAAAAGACATCCGATCGGGTAATCTGGTAGTCGCGGGGATTGTTGCAAGCGTTGGCCGCCGAATAGGGGAATATCATCCCGCGGTCGGCTGGTTCGCCGCCGTATTCCGCCAAAACGTGCTTGCGGATGCGGTGGGACATCGTGCCGGCCTGCACGTGCGAGCCGCCGATGTGCATAATGTGGACATTGCCCTGCTTATTTTGGATGACATCGTTCCATTTTTGGTAAAAACGCACCAAATTCATGCTGTCTTTGCCCCAATAGAGGGTGTCTTCGTTGAAACGAATGAAAGAAAACGTAGAATCGTAATCGGAGAACATTTCGGGGAGCACCCACACCGCAGAAGTGTCCGCCTGCATTTCTAACGCCACGCTGTCAGCAGGCTCATCACACTGCGCAAAAGATTGCATCACGCAGAGTATCAAAGAGATAAGTATTACTTTTCGGCGGCCTCCCATAGATTGTCGAATTGTTGGTTCCCCATCTTGCGACGGGTGGTGTAGAGTTCATACAGGGTCGCGAAATTCTCGGACAGCGTCTTGCCCACATAGTTCGCACCAGCTGGAGTGAAGTGCACGTAATCGGGACCGGCCCAGCCTTTCTTCACCCAGGCCACCATGGAGTTTCTGCCGCCCATCACCTCGTACAAATCCCAGTAAGCCACGTGGTTACGCAGACACATATTGCGCAAGCTGTCCACCATCGCGGGCAGGTACGTGTAGGTCTGCAGCGAACCGCTGTAGGAGTGGCTCATGTCGGAAGGACCGATGAAGAGCAGGGTGGCATTGGGACAGACGCTCTTGATGCGCCGGATTTGGCTCTGCATGAGGGTGCAGTATTTGTTGATGGAGGCGGTACTGTAGGTGGAAGGCATCTGGTTGCCACCGAATTGCAAGATGATCAGCCCGACATCGGAAAGTTGGTAGCATTTGCGCAAAATGGTATCCGTGACAAGGGTGAACTGGTTGCCGGAGGAGCTTCGGAGCGGAATATTATCGACACTCACGCCCGGACCGTTGTCGATCATGATGCCGTAGATGTCGGCGGTGCCTTGCATATTGATGCGCAACGAGGCTGTGGAAGAGTCTGTCTGCCAGCGAAATGCATGGATGCCCGCGCCTGCGCTGGTACAAGTGGAATCGTAGCCGTGTTTGCGGTCGCTGAGAGTGGCGCGGAACTTGCCGTCGTGGTCGTTGTAAAGCAGCGTGACGCGGGAGAACCGTTTCACGCGGTTGTCGGTGCGTTTGTTGGAGGTGGCGTTGGCGGTGAAGGTGCCGCTGCCGGTGAGACGGTAGCATTTCAGCATCAGTCCGTAGTTTCCGCGTGCCCGCGCACCATCGCCGTAGGTCGAGTAAAGGGTGAACGGACCAGAGGCCGACTGACTCACTGCGTATGACGCAACGGTCTGAATAGCAGGTAGTAATCCAGGACCACCGCCACCGAACTTCGACTGGAAATAGCTGCGCAGATTTCCTGAAATGCGGTCCATCTCAATCTGCGAGTCGCCGTAGTGCAACACACGCACTACCTCGCCCTTTCCTCTTGCGGCTACCGCTCTAGCAAAAAATTTGTCGAAGTATGTGACATCGCCGTCGGGAAGGTAGAAATGACCCTCCGAAGCGAGCGTGGTCTTGAAATGTTCGAGCGTATCGAGCTGTTGTGCAATTTGTCTCTGTTTGATGGAATCCTCACGGGCAATTTCCGCGATGATAGCCTCACGTTTCTTGCGGTTGAAGAGCGTGGGTCGAGGGATGCGTTTGTCGCGTGACAGACTGTCGCCCGGCAGATCGGGAAGGTCAGCATCGGGGTCGGCCAGCACTTTTTCGATAGAAGGGAAGTTAATCGTGTGTTTGGCGAGCGTTATTCCGTCTTCGGGAAAGAAGAAGCTGATAATCCCTAAACAGGTGATTATCAAAATGATGAATAGCGCAATTTGCCAAGGTTTCATATACTTTTCTGCCCGATTTTTTGAGGGCGCAAAGGTACACTTTTTTTGCTATCGGTAAGTGACTTTTGCCAGCAATAAAAAGTATTCGAAACAAATGTGTAATGAGGAGGAAAATGAGCGGTTCTGTGTGACAATAATATTCGTCAAATATCGTTTTCGGAAGGTCTGTTTGATAAAAGGTTATGAAATCTATTTCGAAAATACTATTGTGGGTGATGGTAACAGTATGCACGCTGGCTTCCTGCAATCGCCCGAATGTGGAACCGTGCGACGACTACCGTCAGGCGATGCGCGGTTTTGTGATCCGTATCAGCGAGACCGCAAGGATGCAAAACCCTGACTTTGTGATTATTCCGCAAAACGGTATCGAGCTGATCACGTTGAGTGACGACGCCAACGCCTCCTTAGCCACCACCTATTTGGCTGCTATTGACGGTCACGGGCAGGAAGACCTCTTTTACGGCTACCAGGACGACGACATGCCCACCCCAGCGGATGCGACAGACTACCTGCTCTCCTACCTCCGTCGTACTCAGCAAGCGGGAAACACCATTTTGGTGACCGACTATTGCACTCGTCCCGAATATGTGGCCGATGCCCGCAACCGTTGTGACACGGAGGGCTTCCTCTCTTTTGCTGCCCCGAATCGCGAATTAGATGTCATTCCATCAGATGCGCCGCCTCGCGAAAACGCACAGAACATCGTTCGGCTAAGAGATGCACAAAATTTCTTGTATCTGATTAACAACGAGAATTTTACCAGCAAAAACCAATTTATAGAGGCCGTTGCTGCCACCAATTATGATGTGGTTATCATGGATATGTTTTTCAACGATGGCACCGCCTTCATCGCTGAGGAAGTGGCCCGTTTGAAGCAGAAATCCAATGGCGGTAAACGACTGATAATCTGCTATATGTCTATTGGCGAGGCAGAAGATTACCGATACTATTGGCAACCATCGTGGAAACAGCACGCGCCCGCTTGGCTCTCCCGAGAAAACCCCGAATGGCCAGGCAATTACAAAGTCTGCTACTGGTGTTCTGAATGGCAGGAAATCATCTGCGGCGCTGGCGACAGCTACCTCAACCGCATCCTTTCCGCCGGTTTCGACGGAGTTTATCTTGATATTGTGGATGCCTTTGAACATTTTGAGGAGTAGCCTCCTTTGTCCGTTTTTTATGTATTTTTGCGACCCGTAAAAAACGTTGAACAATGGAATTTCACATATACGGAAACCAGACGAACCCGACACTGTTGCTGCTGCCGGGATTGGGTGTGTCGCACGAGATTTTTCTCCCTCTGGTGGAACTGCTGAAAGAGAGTTTCCACATTGTGACGGCCGATATTGACGGGTTTCTGATCGGGAAACCCTCACGCTTCACCTCCGTGGACGACCAAGCGGCGCAAGTCAACCGCTACGTGCAGGAACACTTCGACGGGAAACTGGACGTGGCCTACGGGCTGTCGTTGGGCGGCAAAATACTCTCGCGGATGATGGAACGCAACGAAATCGCTATCAGTCATGCCATTATGGATGCTGCACCACTGTTGGCGCTGCCGAGATGGTGTGTGGACCCGTTGCGCTATTACCAAGCCTTCAACGTGTGGAGCTGTTACCATTGGACCGGTTTCTGGCGCCGGCTGTTCCACTCACACTATTTCGACGTGCTGTTGGACGAGGTGAAGAAGGTGTTCCCGTCTGATAGAACCCGCGCCGTACGGGAAGGATATAAGTCCGTCTATACCAACACATTGGAATCCATCAGCGGTCCCGACATCCACTTCTGGTACGGTACCAAAGAGGCATTTGTCGCCAAACTGCAGGTCAAGCACCTGCTGTCGCTCTGTCCCGATCTCCATGTGGAGATCTTTGACAAGATGAACCACGGGCAGCTGTTAGTAGACCATCCTGAGGAGGTGGCGGAGAGGATAGTGAAGATAGTTAGTAGTTAGCAGTTGGTGACGGGCGACCCCAATTCCCCTTCTATTTTAGAAGGGGTGCCCGAAGGGCGGGGTAGTAATATTGAAAAACAATTCCTTAAGCACCCCCGTAGGGGCAAGACGCG
>JAGBPE010000054.1 GCA_017633495.1 Bacteroidales bacterium
AAAATAAAAAAATCTTACAAACAACCCGTCATTCGAAAAATATTGTAATTTTGCAGTGGATTTCGAATGAACATAGATATGGAAGCATACGTTTCAGAGAAAATATGCCAGATAAGCGGGCAGATACCTCACTGATTCCTCGCGGGCATAATCTTTCGTATAGATGAGGTAGCGCTCGTTGGTGATGCGTGACGAGTACTTTTTGCAAAAGGCATCCAAAGAAACGTGTGTTTTGTAGGAGGAGGACTTCACCTCAACCGGCAGTATCTTGGTTCCGCGTGACAAGAGGAAATCCACTTCGTAATTGTGCTTCCCGCTTTCCGTAGGCCAAGAATGGTAGAAAAGTTTGTTGCCGGAAGCCGTGAGCATCTGCGCCACGATGTTCTCAAATAAATATCCGAGGTTGGTGGCCAGCTTGTCGCTGAGGAGACGCTCGTAGATGACATTTTCCGTAAACGCCTTGTCACGGAATGCTAATGTGACAAAAAGCCCCGTGTCGCCAACAAACATTTTGTACTGTTCCAAATCCTCCGTGCTCCCGAGGCCGACATTCGGATCATCGCAGTGGTGGGAAATGTTCACGGTTTTGGACTTCTCCATCTCTGAAATGAGCTCGATATAGTCTTCTGCCCTTGCTTTGGGTAATACTCTGGAAATCTGATATCGGGATGCGTTGTTGTTGAGTTGTGCCGGAATGGCGGCGAAGATTCGGGCGGCTTTGCCCGAAGGGTCGATTTTCCCGAAATCTTCGTCATACAAATCCAGAATGAGTCTTTTGGCCCGGTCAACCATTTCGAAATTGTTGGATTCAAGATAAGTGTCCACCGCCTGAGGCATTCCGCCGACCAGCATGTAGAGACGAAAGTCACGCATGAGTTTGCGATGGGCTTCGTTCAGCGGCTGCGGGTGCTCCCAGATGCTTTTGAGCAGCGGGATGGTTGCCGAGTCTCCCATGGCCCAACGGAACTCTTCGTAATCCATAGGAAACATGCTGATGCGCTCCTCTTCGCTGGGGATGAGTATGTGCTCCGTGTTCTTACGGATGGAGATCAGGGAACCCGTTTCGATGTAATCGTAACGATGATCATCCACAAACGACTTGATAGCCTGACGGGCAAGAGGTTGGAACTGAACCTCGTCGAAGATGATAAGGGACTTGCGTTCAACTAATTTCACGCCATAGACCAGCTGAAGCCTCAAGAAGATGTAGTTGAGGTCAGAGACATCATTGAACAGGTTTTTGACTTCTTGAGAGCATTTTGTGAAATCGATGAAGATGAACGATTCGTATTCGTTACGGGCGAAGGTTTTGACAACGGTCGATTTGCCAATGCGGCGGGCACCTTCTATGAGAAGTGCACTTTTCCCGTTGCTCTCTTGCTTCCATTTGAGCATGCGGTCATATATCTTTCGCTTGAAGAGTCTTTCGGGTTCCATAACTTGCTTTTTTGACCGCGCAAAAATAGTGCTTTTTTTCTTTCCTCAAAATTTTTTCCGCCGAAAAACGCAAAATCCTCAAATTTTTTTTCACCCGATTCCGCAAAATCCTCAAAATGTTGATGGGTCAAAATTTTGGCGTGGCACCCTCGTGCAGCCTGCGAGTAGCAACATCATCGCAAATATGGCGAGGTATTTGTTCATTGTCAGAACGAGAAAATCATTATCGTTTGGCGATACGGCGAACTGGAATGCCAATGGCGAGCAAAAGAACCATCAGTACAAGAATCTGGAAAAAGAACATGGCAATCTCGCTGGTGAAATACGGCGATAGCCATTTCTCTGTCAAATGCATGACAGGCAACACCATAAGAGCGGAAAAAACGGCGATGAGATCTAATTTTTTCCGGACCTCTTTGCCCTCTTCCCGAAGTTTATTGTTGCGGATTTCGACATAGAGGAAATAGGCATAGCCCACAATCCCAATCAAAAGCAAGACGATGTAAATAACTGTTGACCACATAATTATTGATTATTAGTTATCAAAATCACAAATTGTATTCATCTTGAAAAAACTCTTCCTCTTGACTAATTCCCAAATGATTGAGAGAACTGGCAAACCAAATATACCCCAAAACCATACATAATAGGGAACGATCTTCAAGTGTAAAACCATTACGATAATGGCAATTACATCAAAGACAGCTATTGCCAACTGCAGGCGGGCACCTGTGGGCTCATATTCAACGACCGTATTGTCTTTCGAAATTTGGAAATCCTTTGAACTTGAGAAAAATTTCCGATATTTCATTCTCAAATTAAAATTGTCTTCTTGCACAGTGAAAGACAACGAAGAATAGCGTCCGACAGAACCGACATAAACATTGTTAACGTAAACATCATACGGTCCTCGGGGAATAACCCCGACCTTTTTTTGACGAAGTATTACTTTTTTCATTTTAAAGTTTTTTTTCTTGATGCTTTCAGCGGCAAAAATACAATCTCTTTCCATACAATTTAATCCCTCTCAATAGGAATATGTTCCCTCACGATTAAAATATGTTCCCTCACACGAAGAAGATAGAATAATTGACTATCTTTGCGAACCTTTTAATAATCCAGTTATGAGAAACTTGAACACCTTCGCCAAGATTATTCTGAACGTCCTGTTTTGCGCCGCGCTGCTTTGGTTTTTCACCAAAAACGCCATTCTCCGACCCTACGCAGGTAGCACTTGGAAAGAGTTGCTGTCAGGACTGCTTCTGCTGGCATCTATATATGCCAACTATTTCCTGCTCTATCCGTTGCTTGTGGAGAGAAGGCACTCACGTACACTTTATTGGGTGGCAGTGGTAATTATGGTGCTGATCATTTCAGTGCTGGAATTAGCCATCGCACGCCCTTACATCATGGAATGTACCGGTATCATTATTGAGCAAGTTGGTTTTTATTCTTTTATTTCAAAATTACTATTCGCTATTGGTGGACGCAACCTTTTCTTCAACTTCTTCTCCTACTTGTTCGGGGAGCGGAAGCAGCTGCAAGATGCCTTGGATAACGAGGTAAGGATTGTGTATCAGGAAGTCCGTAAACTGGATGTGGTCGATCACAATAACAAACTCATCCTGATCCCCATTGACGACATCTACTACTGTCGGCAGGACGGCAACTACACCCGCATCTACACGGTGGACAACATCTGGCACACTCGTCTCGGCTCCATGATTCATCTTGAGCAACTGTTTGGGAAAAAGGATTTTGTAAGAATCTCCCCCACCCTGCTTATCCCTTACAAATATATCTGGTCGTGCAGCGGAGGCGAGATTGAGATGAAAAAGATGCCCTGGACACGAACGCCTCTCAAATTCACCATTGACACCAGAAACAACGATGAAATAGCCGAGCGGATTGCCAGCCATTTGGAATCGGGTAAAACCGGGCATGGTAGAGACGTTGCGCGCAACGTCTCTACAGGTAACGAACAGCGCGGTCGTAGAGACGCAATCAATCGCGTCTCTACATCAGACAGAAAGAAAAGTCGTCCTGCAACCCCTTCGAAAGACAAAACAGACAGCGTTTTCGCATACATCCAGTCGCACCCCGGCTGCCGCTCCACCGAAATCGCAACACAGACCTCCATCTCGCAGAGCACCGTGGAACGTTGTCTCGCCGAACTCCGCAAACAGGGCTGCGTGGCATACGTGGGGTCGAAGAAAAACGGCGGGTACCGAGCGGTGTAGAGACAAGGACACTACGTGAATCTTACCCCTCCTTCAACAACTCATCGATTTCCTCGTTGAGCTCTTCGTATGATTTTCTCCGCTGTTTGTTCTCCATATTCCAGAAGAGGAAATCGAAGAGACCCAAAACAAGCCAGATCAGGAATATTGTGCGATCGTAAAATAACAGGACGATTCCAATCACCACAAACAGAACGATACCGACAATCCGTATGGTGGTGCGTTTGCGCTTCGAGTAGGTGTTGATGCTTTCCCGCAGCGAAAGGAGCCCTTTGCGGCTCTACACATCAGCCTCCTGCCGCTCGTTGGCGAAGAGGTAGCAAACGGTGTAGATGGTCTGCCGTTGCCGCTCCACCAGCCGCTCGAAGTCGCGTTCTTTTTGTTCCTTCTTTTTCATCGTTTCAGAATCTCATTTCCCCTCTTGGAACGGTATTTCTTCCTCTTCACCCTCGAATTCCACGCGGATCTGCTCATAGAATTTCACCTCGGTCATCTGCACGTAAGGTGCGAGCCATAGGTAGCCGATGAAAAGGGTAAAGACACACAAAATTGCCCAACCGATAAAGCTGAGATAGAGCAGGAAAAGATCCATTTTGTGGCCTTTCATCATCATGCGGCTCTTTTGGAGTACCTCAACGGCGGAAAGTTCAGGATTGTCGCGCAGCACCAAAGGGACGATGGCGTATGAAAAGGCGAGGATGATACCCGGAATGACAAACAGGATCATACCACCTATGATAGCTAACATCGTCAGAAGCATTGTACCCAACACATGCCAAAAACGTCTGTATCCGAAAAAAAGGTCACCAATCTCGGCAGGCAAATTCTGACGAGAAGAGTGCAGGTGCGCCACAGAATATCCGAACTGCATCGGAATAAAAGCTAAAGTCAGTATGCTGCCAATCACAGTCAAGACCATCGTCAATGTCGTAAACGAACTGCCCTGAAAAATAGTGCGATACTCTGTCCAACAACTGGCTAAGCAATAAAGCAGAACATAGATGAACGTGAGCCCCACAAAGGAACCCCATTTACCTTTTAAGGTGGCCAAAGCCTCTTCTTTTAAATCGTTAAAGTATCCCATAATATTTGATTATTTTTGATGAACTATATTTTTTTGCAAAAGGATAAACAATCCTCTTCGTAATGACAAAATAATCTTTTCAACCATTG
>JAGBPE010000006.1 GCA_017633495.1 Bacteroidales bacterium
CCCCCTCGAAACGCGCCACTTGTGTGATGTAGTTGTGGATATAGTTGGCATACAGCCCGGTGGATATGCGCCATTTTTTCGACTTGTACTGATAGATCAAATCGGCATTGTCGGCCGTTTCGGGCTTGAGGTGCATGTTGCCCTGCTCGAAGTTGTGCGGGTCAATCATGCTCATGTAGGGGTTGAGCTGCGGATAGGTGGGACGGGTGATGCGCCGCGAATAGGCGGACGAGAGCGAATGCTTCTCCGAAAAGGCGTATTTGAGCGACAGCGACGGTCCAAGGAAAAAGTGCTGCGTCGCATCGTCCAGCACCTCTTTGTCGCTGTGCAGCTGCGTGCGACTGTACTCGGCACGCAAGCCCGCACTCCAGGTAAAGGGTTTCCCCGATTTGGAGGTCAACTGCACGTAGGCGGCGGGCACGTACTCCCTGTGCAGCAAGTCGTTACTGAACTGATGGGAATACTCCCACTCCGCATTGTCGTTCACGTAAAAGTCGTGGTAGATGTTGTTCTGGCGGTACGAGAACTTCACGCCGGCATCCCAGAAACCGTACTTCCGGATGATACGCCAGTCGGTTTGCGCGGAGGTGAGCAGAGGACTGCCGCCTGACACCGATTTACTGACCGAATCGCCTTCCAAGAAATAGTACGACGGACGGTGTCCCCAGATTTTCGACACGTTCGCTTTCACGCTGAAAGAGAGCTTGCCCGGGGTGATAATGCGTTTGAAGGCGAAGGTGCCGTCAATGTTTTCGCGGTTCCAGGTCACATCGCTACGACGGTTCTCGTGTACCAACGTACCGCCGTAAAACCAGTCGTTGGACAAATCCTGCACGGTGTTCAGCCGCGGGATAATCAATCGTAAATCAAAATCGATAGTGGTTTTGAGGTTCGGTCGGATGGTGAACCCCAAAGCCACATTGTTGTTGAAAGTAGTCCGCAGGGCGTGAATCTGCTGGCTGAGACTGTCGCCCGTAGTGCGGTAATAGCGGTAGAGGTAGCCATTGTTGACATCGTCCTCATATTTCAGCTGGTAGTTAAAGCGAAAAGCGAACTTGTTCTTGGTGTAATTCAGCGCGAGACTGCCGTTGGTAAAGTGGTTGAAGCCGTAGTTGACAGCCGCCATCCCGCTCAGTCCTTTGGCCGCGCCCTTCTTGGTGACGATATTGATGATGCCGCCGGTGCCCTCCGCATCGTAAGTGGCATTCGGGTTCTTGATGATGTCGATGCTCGCCACATTGGACGACGGAATGGCGTCGATGGAGCCGAGATTGGTGGGCACGCCGTCAAGGAGCAGCAGCACATTGCCGTTGCCTCTAAGAGATACATTCCCGTTAGGATCGACAGTCACGGAAGGTTCGATCCGCAGCACATCGCCGACAGAACCGCTCATCCAGTCCGGGAGTAGCAGTCTGCTCCTCGTAACATCCACATACGTACTCCCATCGCCACTCTGTGTGGCTGTCACATATACCTCGTCCAACTGTTGCGAGGTAGCCTCCATCAAGATAGTGCCCAACGAAACCTGAGGTGTATTTGCCGCAAACGACATCTGTTTCATCTTATAGCCCATAAAGACCACCGTCAGAAGACAGGAGTCCTTTGTTTGGGCTATCTCCATTTCAAAATGGCCCTTTTGGTCCGTCAGAGTACCGGCAATTACGTTGTCGAGCTTTGAGATATAAACGGATACGTACTGCAGGGTGTGGTCATTCGCTGCCGAAACGACGCCCGTCACCTTGCAGCGGTTTTGCTGCGCGGAAAGGGGCAGTAAGGCTGTCGCGAGAAGCAGGGTAAGGGTCGCGGTAAGGAGTTTATTCATAAGGATTTTTTAAAAGTCGGCAAAAATACAAAATACTCTGATGTGGTTGTCAGAAAGCAGAATGATCAGACGGGCTCACAGCCTCGGAGAGGCTATACGCACGCAGTGCAATTAACACCATACAAGCGAAGCGCAGTATGGTGTTAGACGGGCACGGGTGGTCAAGCATATCGAAGATATGCGACATCTATGGATCGCTATTTTGAAGTACGAATTTGCATGAAAACGCAGCTTGTTTTTTGCAAGCGGGTTGCCGGAAAACCTTATTGCGAAACACATCTTTCATACATTGAATTTGACGGATGGGCTTTTTCGTAGGTGATTTTAATAGTCTGACCAACTTTCATTTGTTTGACCTTTTTGTTTCCTGGAACAGCATTGCCATGATACAACGAATCTCCGACATGGTAGTCGTAATATATTCTTGCCCCTACGTGTCTTGCGCCTTGTCCAATCTCTGTAATAACGGCCTCGGTCACAACAGGGTCGTTTTCAATGTGTTTCCGCTTAATATGATTGATTGTAATTTTGAACACGATATAGATAACAGAAGCCACAAAAAGAGCAAAACATATCCAATGCCAGATTTCTTCAATAATATTCTTTACCGATTTGTTCTTTTCTTTCATAACTTCTAATGTTATAATTCATAATTTCACAGGCGAAAACGGGCACCTCTCTCCGATGCACTGGTTATTGCGGGCCGAATATTGGCAGACGATGTGCGGTTTCTCCATCTCGATGCCGAAATGCTCCTTCACGAAATCGATGGCGGAGAGGATGGAAAGGTAGGAGTCGCGTTTGCAGCAGCGCGGTCCGCCGATGTTGCCGATCGCACTGAGCGATTTGGCCGTCATCCAGTGCGGCAAAGAGAACAGTTCTTGCGACAACGGGGTGGACTTGGCGATAATGGAAACGAACATACCCGAGCTGATGCCCGCACCACAGGCACCCCAGAACCCGCATGCTCCGCCGGGAACCTGTTTGCCACGGTTCATCATCTCCGCAAGGGCTTTGGGCAGATCAATTTCTCCGCCGGCATTCTTGTAGGCTGTCAACAGTGCGGCACCCACCATCACATGGTGCTCCGGACCGTGCATGTGGCAGAACGGCAGCTCCATCATCTTGTTGATGATTTCAATAGGATTCCTTGATGATTCCACCAAACAAAGGCCGACGATGGTGTCCATCCCCGCCGTGTGGCATTCCGAGCAGACGTAATGGCCGTTAACGCAGCAGGTCTTGCTGTTCTCCTTCTTGTGGCATATCACGCATTCCATCAGCGTGTCCTGTTCAAGATACTCCAGCGGCGCCCCGCAAATCAAACATTCTTCGTGGTTCATAATATGTTTTTGCGGCAAAAATACTATTTTATTTGAGAAATCCTTTGTTCACAAAGTGGAGGTAAGATAAGTGCAAAACAAAAAATCAAGACAAACTGCAACCTTTTGGCATTTCTGTATCCTAATGTTAGAATTTTATATTTTTGCAATGTTGTAATTTAATAAGCTATGGTTAAAAAAATTCTGTTCAGCTGTCTTCTCTGTATATCCCTTTACGGCTATGGTCAAAAGGTGGCTGTTTACGACAAAAATGCTTCCGACATTCTTGGGGAAAACACTTATATCACTGATACCATCCCTCTAACGGATACAGCCTTTGTGGAACAGGCTGTTGAGGTGACACAAAACGGAATAGTGTGGGAGGATGTCAGGATAAGTGAGGCCACATTCAAGACAGCCTCACTGGTCAAGGAACAGTACCAAATGTTACGTTCCGAGCGCACTCCCGATAAAAAAGATTCTTCTATTGTACGCGAATGGGCCAAAGAAATAGGATTCGGTTTCGAAGAATGCATGGAAGAATGTGGCTTTTACCACTTTGAGGGCAGTGAAATTATTGAGATGGGCATGGGAGATTATTGCTTCACACGTACACGCAACGATACAACACGTATAGAGGCTTGCGGGCTGTCTTTGTCAACGGACAACCTGTTGGCCGGTTATTATACAGATGTCATTTATTGGGACCCACCTTTTGAAGGTGCGGTAGGCAATGTTTATATCTACCCTTACGATTACACATCAGACAAACTTGGCGAACCGTTCGTTTTCAAAACGCCTCCGAGATGGTGGCCAATTGGAGACTCATTTTGGGGCGCGGACGGTTGGTTTTTCATTCAAGGTTTGGACATGGAAGGAAATATCGAATACCACAAAGTTCGTCCTAAAATGGTAAAATAACGACAACGCTCGCCAAAATCGTTTATGCCCTCCTTGTAGTCTTCGCCACGATATACTTTGGTGCGATCGGAGATATGCGACATCTCACTTGCGCAGTCATCCTGCCTATCCACTCGCATCTCTCCAAGATGCTCATAGCACGTGCGCATCGCCAACACCACACGGCGCCTATCGGCTTGTATGGTGTTAATTGCGCCTGTCGGCGCGTCTCATGCCTCCGGCATGGCGCTTTGACGAGCTTTTAACTGTAAATAACAACCTTTAAAGCCCCATCGCATTTGATCAGCAAATGCAGTAAAGTTTTGTAATTCATAGGTTTGTGGAAAATAAATACGGGTGCATTTTTGGACTACTATTTGGCTCAGTCTATCATCAACACTCCTTCAGCCTCTACGGCCGCTGTGCCGCCGACAAAGATATTCCCATCGGCTTGAATGCGAGTGGCGACCACAGAAGGCCGTCCCATCGCCTCACCTTGAATGAAGGCGCATTCGGCTTCTTTACCGAAACAGCCGCACTGCTGAAGGTAGTAGGTCAGCGAGGCATTGGCGGTACAGGTGGCCGACTCTTCGGGGATGTCATACAAGGGGGCAAAGTCGCGCACATGGGCGGTATAGCCGTCGTTGCCGAAGGCGAAAACGTGGAAACTCACAGCGTCGTGTTTCTTGGTGATTGCAGAAACGGCCTCCATGTCGGGTTGGAGCGACTGCAACGTAATCACATCCGTCAGG
>JAGBPE010000055.1 GCA_017633495.1 Bacteroidales bacterium
ATCATGAGCATGATGGGCAAACCCATTGTGAGCAGTTTCGACTACGATGTCGAGACCTCGTCTTTAGAAATATTTGACGAGACGACACCCACTGAGGAGATTGCAGGCCATCATTGTTTCCGTATCAGCACCGACAGTGACAACGAAATGATGGAGGGGAAGGTCACTATTTGGATCGACACCTCCTATCACATTGCATCCCAATATGGCATGGGGTTGCCGGTGCGCACTGAAACGCGGATGCAGATGCAAGGGCGTACGATAGAGACCGTCAGCGAGTTGGTGTCCGTAGTAGAGGGTGAAGTCGATGACGCGCTGTTTGCGGTGCCTGGGAAAGAGGGTGCCGTGTGGATGACCATCGATGCCGACGGCAATCCCGTGATTAGCGGCGACACCGCAGGACTTTACGCCCCCATCCATTCCAAGCGTATTGAAGAGGTGGATTCCGTCGGCTTCCGCAAGGCGATTGCGAAAGGCAAGACAGTCTGCATGTTCACAGCAGTGTGGTGCGGTCCCTGCCGACTGATGTACCCGCGCCTTGAAAATGTGGCCAAACAACTCGGCAGAGGTTACCGTTTCATCAAAGTGGATATCGACCGCTGTCGCACCATCGCCCAAGAATACGACTGCATGACCATCCCGGTCGTCATTCTCTTCGAGAACGGCAAGGAGTTGCGCCGCATCTCCTCGGCCGCTTACAGCGAGGAAGATATTTTGAAGTTTGTGGAGGGGCGGTAGATAGTGTACGCGCGGTTTGTTGCCAAACGGTAATATTTCGTACAGAAAAATATATAAAACATGTCGTAGTGTTCCAAATTTTACTATTTTTGCGGCATGAATAATTTGAAAGTTTTACGAAATATCCCTGTAAACGGCACTGTGATAGGAAACCTTTATCCCAATATCGTGGGCAAATCACAGAAAATCAGGTCGTTGGAAAAGGCGGAAGAAATCATACGCCTCAAGCGCGGGCTTTATGTCGTCAACCCGCAGGTAAGTGATGTGCCGATTTCCACCGAATTGAT
Organism: Bacteroidales bacterium; assembly: GCA_017633495.1. GTDB lineage: Bacteria > Bacteroidota > Bacteroidia > Bacteroidales > WCHB1-69 > F23-D06. The sequence goes on from JAGBPE010000055.1 coordinate 1,026, forward strand.
AGCCAATCATTTGTATGGTCCATCATACGTGTCGATGCTCTCTGCATTGCGCTATTATGGGCTGATTCCCGAAGCCGTTCAGGAAATGCAGTCGCTCACAGTCAAGCACAGCCGGACTTTCGAGAATCGTTTCGGAGTTTTCCGCTATCTCAACTGCCCTGCAGACTATTTCAGCATCGGACTGACCCAACAGAAGACGGGTGACGCCTACTTTGTACTGGCATCTCCTGAAAAGGCGCTTTGCGACCTGATTGTCCACACTTCGGGACTAAACTTCCGTTATCAGAAAGAGTGTCTGGGCTTTCTTGAACAAGATCTTCGCCTTGACATGGAAGCTTTCGGTGGTATGAATTCCGGTATATTCCGTCAATGCGCTGCCGTCGGGAAGAAGACCAACACATTGAATCTCATTGCAAAAATTCTTGAAAATGAATGATATATACCAAAGCATGCTCTCTGCATACGATCTGACCACCGATCAGCAAAAGCGAAACGCCAAATATGAAATCAACCAGCAAGTGGTGTTGGCCGGTTTGTACAGAGGCGGATTCTTCGACACGGCTGCTTTCTACGGCGGAACGTGCCTGCGGATTTTCCACGGTTTGAACCGCTTCAGCGAAGATATGGACTTCTCTTTAATAGTTTCCGACAGCAATTTTCGCTTCGAAAAGTACTTTCCCTACATCGAAGACGAATTTGCCTTGCTCGGTCGTAAAGTGGAAATCAAGAAAAAAGAGAAACGCACTTTCGGCAGGGTAGAGTCTGCATTTCTGAAAGACAACACCGAAGTGGTGGATATCTCCTTTCAAACGGAGAAGAGCATCAAAATCAAGATTGAGGTGGACACCGATCCTCCGTTGCATTTCCAGACGGAGGACAAGTTGCTTCTCTTGCCGTTTTCCTTTATGGTACGTTGTTTCACATTGCCCGATCTGTATGCCGGAAAGATGCATGCTTTGCTTTTCCGTAGTTGGAAGCAACGAGTGAAGGGGCGTGACTGGTACGATTTTGAATGGTACGTACGTCATGGTGTCCCGTTGGATTTCGCCCATTTACAGGAACGGACTCGTCAGTTCAACGGACTGGAAATGAACAAGGATGATTTCGTAGAACGATTAAAAGAACGACTCTCTTCCACAAACATAGAACAGGTGAAGCAGGATGTTTTTCCGTTTATGAAGAACCGAGAAGAAACCGCCATTTGGTCGAACGACTATTTCGTGCAGTTGGCGGAAAGGATACGTTTTTTGTAGAAAAACGAAAAAAAATTTTTGAGGCAGGGTGTAGTTTTTTAAACACCCGTTTTGTCAAAGGGTAAAACGGATCCCGGAATAATGAAAAAGAAGGAACAAAAAGAACGCGATTTCGAGCGGCTGGTGGAGCGGCAACGGCAGACTATCTACTCCGTTTGCTACCTCTTCGCCAACGAGCGACAGCAGGCCGACGACCTCGTCCAAGAGGTGCTCATCCGCCTGTGGAAAGGCTTCGACAGTTTTGAGGGTCGCAGCTCGGAAAAGACTTGGGTATATCGTGTGGCGCTGAACACCTGCGTCACCGCCGACCAAAAGCAGCGTCGTCGCTTGGACACGTCGCCGTTGGAGATGGATGTCGATCTCTTCGCCGAGGAGGAGCGCAATTCCGCCGCCTCGCGACTGCACCAGCGCATCAGCAAGCTGCATCCCTTCGATCGCGCTCTTATCCTGTTATGGCTTGAAGATCTTCCCTACGATGAGATTGCCGCCATTCTCGGCATCAGCATCGATAACGTGAGTGTGCGCTTGGTGCGTGTGCGTGAGAAACTGAAAAAAATCACCGACTAAAGCTTCGAAGAAATGGAACAGAAAGATGATTTTAAGTTAGAATTGCAGCAGGAATTACGTGACCTGCAACAGGAGATAGCGCAACACAGCACTTTACACAAAGACATGCTGCAGCGTTCGGTGATACGACGCACTAAAAACAGCTATTTTGGGGCCTTGTTCTCTGCCATGTTTTTTGCGTTTCTAATGGTCGCTTCTACCATCTTTAAGATATGGCCATGGTGGATCTTGGTTCCCCTTGACCTGGCCCTTGGCATATTTGTGGTGGAACTCCTTATCGTTTCAAATGATTTCCGAAAAACTGATGTGCAGAGTCGTGAAGGGCTTCTCTCGTTGCGGGAATGGATGCGCAAGCGAAGCAAACTCTCTAAACGCAAGCGGATATTCTTGAAAATTATAAGTTGGACCTGTTGGATTGTTACGCCGTTAATGCTTATCTACGTCTATTTATACCAACGCGATATTTTTTTCCTCGTGCTTGGCACACTTATTTGCGCTGAAATTGAATGGAGGATGTGGCTTGGCGACTACATAAAGAAAGAAAACGACGATTTCGTCAAGGAAATTGACGAGCTGCTGAAGGAGGAGTAGGGTTCGTATAGCGTCGTTGCACAAGCCCTGCAATGGTTGAAAAGATTATTTTGTCATTACGAAGAGGATTGTTTATCCTTTTGCAAAAAAATATAGTTCATCAAAAATAATCAAATATTATGGGATACTTTAACGATTTAAAAGAAGAGGCTTTGGCCACCTTAAAAGGTA
>JAGBPE010000056.1 GCA_017633495.1 Bacteroidales bacterium
CAGGAAGCCGGCATCGTCGATTGAGCTGCTCAGCAGCCCCGCGTTCCACATCGTGCCGAAAATACCTTGGGTGAGGGCTTGCGGTACCACAATCGCCCAACCGAAATCCTCGGCCAGCTGCGCGAAGTTGAACTCTTGGTCACAAACGGTGATATTGTCACCCAGTCCGTGCAGGAAAAACAATACCGGCAGCGACCCATCGTGGTCAGCCGGTGTTGTAATAAGATATTCACGTTGTTTGCCCTGCCATGTAAATTGCTGAATTTGAGCATGGGAGCTGTAAACAAAGGCGAAGGACAATAGGAGGATAAGCGGCAGACGTTTTTTCATAACAATTCATTTGAGTTGATTTCGTTGAATTGTTAACGGAGAAAACGGATGAATATTGTCCTGTTTTACAAAAAAATATATCTTAACACAAACAGAATCGCAAGCACCCACAAAACGGCGTTGGTCTTGCTCATTTTGCCCGTGCAGGCGTTGATAATCACATAGGAGATGGTGCCGATCATGATGCCGTGGGAGATGCTGTAGGTGAGGGGCATCAGCACGGAGGTGAGGAACGCGGGGATGGATTCGCGGTAGTCGTTCCAGTCGATTTTGGCGATGGGCGACATCATAATCACGCCTACGATAACCAGCACAGCGCCGGTGGCAGCCGTCGGGATGGCCAGGAAGATGGGGCTGAAGAACAGTGCGAGGACAAAGCAGATGGCCACCACAAAAGCGGTCAATCCGGTGCGTCCGCCTTCCGCCACGCCGGAAGCGCTTTCAACGTAAGTGGTTGTGGTGCAGGAACCCAAGCACGCGCCCACGGTGGTGGAGATGGCATCGGTCATCAGAATGCGGCTAAGCCCATCCACACGCCCCTCCTTGTCGATCATATTGGCCTTCACCGAAACGCCGATGACGGTGCCGAGGGTGTCGAACATATCCAGGAAAAGGAAGGTGAGTACCACCACGAGCATGTCCCAGGAGAGGATGTTCGACCACTCGAACTGGCAGAAAATGGGCGCTATGGAGGCGGGCATCGCCACCGCATGGTCGATGTGGGTGGCCCCGAAGAAGATGCCGATGACGGTGGTGGCCAGCATACCGAACAGAATGCCGCCTTTCACCTTCAAAACCACGAGGATGGAGGTGATGGCCATTCCGATGATGAAGAGGAGGACGGGACCGCTTTTGGCCTCGCTGAGGGCGACGAGGGTCGCGGGATCATCGATGATGATGCCGGCGTTTTGCAGACCAATGAACGCGATGAAGAGCCCGATTCCAGCCCCGATGGCGTATTTCAGAGAGGCAGGGATGGCATCCACAATGGCTTGCCGGACGTTGGTGATGGTGAGGATGATGAAAAGAATGCCTTCCAGCAAGATGCCGGTAAGGGCGAACTGCCACGAGTAGCCCATGGACAGGCAGACCGTGAAGACGAAGAAGGCGTTCAGTCCCATACCTGGGGCGAGGGCGAAGGGCTTCTTGGCGTAAATCGCCATGATGAGGGTGCCCACAATGGCCGCCAGCGCGGTGGTGGTGAACACCGAGTCGGTGGGCATCCCCTGCTCGTTCAAAGCACTGAAAATGCTGGGATTGACGGCCAGAATATAGGCCATCGTGAGGAAAGTGGTGATACCCGCCACTATTTCCGTCTTAACACTATGTATTTTAGAATCAAACCCAAAGAGTTTTTGTAACATACCTTGGAAATAAACAACGGCGCAAAAGTAAGAAAATATCTGTAACGATATTATCCTACACCGTCTTGTCCGTCACCTCTTCGGCATTCAGTACGAAGGCGCGGAGACCCTGCTGCTCAGCAGAGAGGTCCAACGCGTGGAGGTCGCGGAGCAGCGGCGCCACCTTCTCATCCGGCATAAAGGCCAGAATGGCGGAGTTGAGGGTCGGCCAGGCGTGCGTGCCGTAGTGCGGCTCGCCGTCGTCTGTCCCGCGGCCCTGCACCTCGTTCCAGTAGGTGAACCCGCGGATTTCGTTCTTGTCTAAAATTTCCATTGCCTCTTCGTAGAAGGCTTGATATAGGGAGATGAAGACTGCTTTCATTTTTCGATATTGTTTAACTGTTTGTTCCTGTCTACCCCACATTGCGCTTCGCTTATGTGGGGTTAATTGCGCTTCGCGCGTCTTGCCCCTCCGGGGCTGCTCAAGGAATATGTTTTTATATTACTACCCCGCCCTTCGGGCACCCCTTCTAAAATAGAAGGGGAATTGGGGTCGCTCGCAACTGCTAACTAACTACACCTCGTTCACACCAAGGGCTCTGTTGCGCTCTCTGCGGGCACGGCGGCGGGATTTGCCTCTCATAGACCATTCGGCGAATTTACTGTAGATGATCGGGACCAGCACCAAGGTGACCAGGGTGGAGAAGGAAAGACCCCATGCGACAACCATACCCATGGAGTTCCACATTTCGGCACCCTCGCCCTTGTCGACGGCCAACGGAATCATACCGAGCACGGTGGTGAGGGTGGTCATCAAGATCGGGCGCAGACGGGAACGACCGCCGGCCACCACAGCCTCCTTGATGCTCATACCGCGTTCCACACACAAGCTCGTGTAGTCCACCAGCACGATACCGTTCTTCACCACAATACCAATCAACATCATCGCGCCGATGAGGGCCATCACGCCCAATGCGGTACGGGTGATGGCCAAACCGATCAACACACCGGTGAGTGCGAACGGGATGGCCAGCATGATGACGAACGGGTAGGTGAACGACTCGAACTGAGCCGCCATCACCACATACACCAACATGATAATCAGGGCGATCAACACGAACATGTCGCCGAAAGCCTCCTGTTGCTGCTCCCAAGTACCACCGATCTTGTAGTCCAATGTGGCGGGGATGTCCATCTGTTTCAGTTCGTTTTCGGCGGAGGCCACCAGCTCGCTCAAAGCAGCGTCTTTGGCCACCACGCACGACACCTTCACCATACGTTCACGGTCCTTGCGGACGATGGTCGGCGGGGTGAAGGTCTCCTCCACCTTGCCCACATCACCCACACGGATGCCCTTGCCCATGCTGTTGTACATCAGGATGTTCTCGATGGCGTGGATGTCGTTGCGGAACTCGGGGGCGTAACGCACACGGATGTTGTACTCGTCACCGTCCTCGCGGAACTGCGACGCGGTGTAACCGTTGAAGCGGTTGCGCACGTAACCGGCTGCCGTAGTGGAGTTCAAGCCATTTTCGGCAAGCTTCTGGCGGTCGAAAACAACCTCCAATTCCGGCGTGTATTCGTCGCGGCTGATCAGCACCTCGGAGCAGCCCTCCACCGTCCGCATACGCGCGGCAAGGTCGGCGGCGAACTGGTCGGTGGTGTTGAAGTCGTAGCAGTATAGCTCGATGTCCACGGTGGATTGTCCGCCCATACCGCCTTGTCCGGTGGTCACCGTAAAGGAGTTGATTTCAATATGTTTGCGCATGATATCACGTACGCCGTCGGCAATTTCCGAGATGAACTTTTTACGTTCGGTCTTCTTCACCAAACGGATGTTGAAGGAGAGCAGGTTGGTGCCG
>JAGBPE010000057.1 GCA_017633495.1 Bacteroidales bacterium
CCCTCGGGCACGCGCCTCCACGTGGGCGTTGTAGAGCGCCCAGTAACGCTGCGTGCCGGTGTGCGCGTCGCGTAAACCGAAATCAAAGGGTGAAATTTGAGACATAGCGGAAGGAAATAATGACGTGAGCGCCACGATCAGTGCCACCACCCATCGTAGGCAAAACCTGTTTTTTATGACCATATCGCAGATTACGATTCTTCATTTTGACTGATTATCAACAATATACACTCCGAGAGAATGCAAAACAAAAATACAATATTTTTTTACCCGCAAAGGATGGTTTTTGTGTCGCGGATGTTCAAATAATATTATGTATCTTTGCAGCGATAATTAATAATTGCCAAAATGAAAAACTATCGCCTTGTTGCAGTCGCCCTTTGCGGCATCGTGCTTCTCCTTGCGGGATGCAAAACCAAAATGGACACCCATGCGTTCAACACCATCACGTCGTTGTCGCAGATCACCCCGTCCGAGATCCAGACTCACCCTATGACGCTGGCCGATTCCATTACGGTGAACGGCGTGAAAGGCACCGTGAAGCTCGACATCGACTTTCCGGAATCCGGCAACTTCTTTGTGATTAACAACATACGCGAATGGATGTCGGAACAGATGGGCGGCACTTACGAGGGAAGAGCCGAAGACGGCGACCGGATGATGACGCACTACAAGAGCTCCATCCTGACAGACTTCCAGGAGAACATCATCCCCGATATGCCTCCGATTCCCGATGTTTCATGCTACAAGGATATCAAAATCAAGAAGTTGCAGGAGACCGACCGCTTCGTCACCTTTGTGTACACGCAGGAGGGCTACTCGGGCGGTGCGCACGGCTGGTATCTGATGGAGGGACAGACCTTCCGCAAGTCCGACGGTCGCCGCATCGACTATGATATCTTCCGCGAAGAGTCCAAAGACGAATTGGCGCAGCTGATCATGGACAACATCTTCACGCAATATTTCGAGTCTGACAAGAAGCAGTTCGAAAGTCTGCTGACGATGGAGAACAACGACTTTTTCCCGCTGCCGGTGAGTGCGCCCATTTTCCGCGAAGACGGTGTGGAATTCGTCTACCAGCAGTACGAAATCGCCTGCTACGCCGCAGGTCTTCCCGCCTGTGTCATCTCCTACGACCTCATCGAGCCCTTCCTGACGCAGGCCGGCCGCTCGCTTATCGGCGCTTCGCACGTAGCGGAGAATTAATTCATAATTCACAATTCACAATGCATAAAGATGTATAAAAACCGATTATTTTTCCTCGCTTTGTCACTATTGACTGCGGTTGTGCTGGTGTTGGCTTCTTGCCAACGAGAACCTATCGAGGATCCTACAGACGACCCGACCGAAGAACCGACACCCGGCGGAGGTGGCGGCAACTCCGACACAACGGCCACCTTTCTGCCCACAGGAACCGTAATTCCCAATGCGGTAACCGACTATGACGGAAACCATTACGACGCTGTGGTCATTGGCAACCAAGTGTGGATGGCGGAGAATCTAATTACCACCCATTTCGCCGATGGGGAGGAGATTTTGTCGGGAGAAGGATCACCTCAGGTTGCCAGCGCCACCGTTCCTTACAGATATGTGCCGGGGGCAGGAACGGCAGATGTCGCTGTTTACGGATACCTTTACAACTGGTGCGCGGTGATGCATGGAGCTTTTAGCAGCGACGAGAGCCCCAGCGGGGTGCAAGGGATATGTCCGAACGGCTGGCACGTGCCCAGCGACGCGGAATGGGACGAATTTGCAGATACAATCAGCAGCCATCCTGAATATGTAGCAGGCGACGACATCCGTCAGATAGACAAAGCCATTGCCTCCACCACCCACTGGCATTCGAGTACATATCCAAATTCCGTAGGCAACAACCAAAATCAGAACAATGCCACGCATTTTGGGTTGATGCCTGCCGGATTGGCACCTGGCTCATCCCCTGGCGGATGTAGTCTGGAATTTTACGCAAACCTATGGAGTTGCACGGAGTACAAGAACGATCCTGATCAAGCATGGTTTCGCTTTATCAACAACCAGAGTGCCAGAGCATTCCATGCACACTCGAACGCCCACTATCCCAAAACGAATGGAATGAGTGTCCGTTGTCTCCGCGACACGGGTGCGAACGATCAGTAGCGCTTGACTTAAAATTTAAAAAAACACCTGAAATATGAAACAGATTTTCGCAAAACTTCTCGCTGTCGTGTTGGTTTGCGGCAGCTTCTTTTGTCGTGCACAGGATAATGGCACCACACTCTATTTCAGCACAGAGGAGATGCCCAACCTCATCAAGTGCCTGCCTGCACCGCCGGATACCATCGGTGAAGATTTCACCCACGACATCATGCGCCATATGTGGGGCAAAACACAACGGAGCAATGCTGAACGCGCTGCAATTGCCGAGCGCGACGCGGTGTGGTCGTTCGATGCCCTCCTGACCGAATTCAATGTACCTTTCGGACTGGAGATTTCGGAAAAAGGCACCCCGGAAATCTACAAACTGATGGTCAACAGCCTCGCCACCATCGACCAGATGCGCGTGGAGCCGAAGGCCTATTATATGCGCAAACGTCCGTTCGTGCGTTTCCAGGAACACATGCTCACGGTGTATGAGGAGGATGAGCTGCGAAACGAGGGCTCCTATCCTTCGGGACATAGCCAGCGCGGCTATGCGGCGGCCTTGCTGCTCTCGGAAGTCAACCCCGCCAATGCCGACACCATTATGGCGCGCGGCTATATGTATGGTGAGAGTCGTGTCATCGTGGGCGCCCATTGGCAAAGCGATGTGGATGCCAGCCGTCTCGGGGCGGCCATCGGTCTCGCCCGCCTGCACACCAGTCCGGAGTTCCTCGCACAACTCGCGAAAGCCCAAGAAGAGTTCAAGCGGTTGCAGCGAGCCAAATCGCCCACAGAAGACGCCTCCCAGTTTGTGAACATTGCGGAAGCCGTTCCGCTTGCCATTCTGGAAATCCGCTACTACAGCACCTACAACTTTGTGGGTGCGCGTGTGGATGGCTATCAGGAACCGGTGGCGCTGATGACCCGTCGCGCTGCCGACAGTCTCCGCGCCGTGAGCGAGGATCTGCTGAAGATGGGCTATCGGCTCAAGATTTACGATGCTTACCGTCCGCAGTGCGCCGTTGACCATTTCGTGCGCTGGGCCGCCGACGTTACCGACACCGCGATGAGACCCTACTTCTATCCCGACGTGCCCCGCGACAGACTCTTCGAGTTGGAATACATCATGGAAAAGAGCGGTCACACGCGCGGCTCCACGGTTGATCTGACCCTTTTCGACATGAGAACGGAGAAGGAGGTCGATATGGGCGGCACCTTCGACTGGTTCGGTTCAGAGAGCCACCCCGATTTCTGCGGCGATCCCGAGACGGGTGAATACACGGGCGACAACAGCGCCAGTCCCGCCGGTCGCAGCATCACCGAAGAGCAGTTCCACAACCGCATGATCCTTCGCAACGCGATGTTGCGCCACGGTTTCAAGCCCATCGACAGCGAATGGTGGCATTTCACCCTGAAGGACGAACCATATCCGAACACCTATTTCACCTTCCCGGTGAAGACGCTGTAAATCAAGCAACAAGTAACAGGCACTATGAAAAAGAAATACGCCATCATCATCACGCTGATTACGATTTTGGGGTCGTGGGGCGTTTTTGCGCAGCCGGCAACGAATTCCTCAAGGGAAGATGCGACAGGTCGCGATTATCGGGCCGCCCTTGATATCGTTGGGCGAATTACGGAAATTTCGGTCGCGCCCGACGAGCGGATCTGGCTAGCTACCTACATGGGGGAAATCTATTATACGAACAGCATCGACTCCAACTGGCATTATGGTCAGCTGAACCCTTCAGCCAAAGATGACGAGGAGGATTACTTGGGCTTAAACAAACCGACACTTAATCGTATCTCCTTTTTCAATGCCGACACCGCCATTTTGACGGGCTATATGCAATTTTCAGACGATTGGAGAAGTCCACACGACGGATACTATCGGACGACGGACGGCGGTCGCACTTGGGAGCTTCGAAGCTTCAGCGGCGACGGCTGGATTTACGAAGCCTGCGTGAACAGTCGCGGAGACGCCTGGCTCGGAACTGCGGGCAAAACCCTCCACTATTCCGACGACTTTGGGGAGCATTTCAAAGCGTTGAAGATCCCTTTCAAGAAGTCGGATCGAATCTACGCACTCTATATGGCGGATGCGTTTCGCGGCATAATCGGTTCGTCCGCCAACGAAATTCTCATCACGGAAGACAATTGGAGTACCGCCCGAAACATTCCCACACCTTTGGATCAGAATAAGGTGGAAGCAAGCGAACGCGAGAATCAACCGCGCGTTGACAAAGTGCTCATTTGGGGGCCTTACCTGATTGCCAAGCAGTGTGGAAAGGTCTTCTATACGCTGACAACGGATAAGATTGACTGGCAACCGTTTCCCGTCCGAATCATCGATTTTTCATTGGACAAAAGTTGCAACCTGCTGTATGCAGTTAACGACAGCCTCAGAGTGTTAACGTTTGCTTCACCCACGGAATATGGATCGCCCTTAAACGAGCGTCTTCCTGCATATCCAGTTGACATCAAAGCGGTTAACGGATCATTGTATATGATTCTGGCTAATAAGATGGTAGGGCGCGCCAACCATGAGGGACTGACTTGCCATATTCCCTACACCACTGATCATCCGATAGAGGAACCTTGGTTGAAGGAAAGCGGTGAGCATCTGATTTGGGGTGAGGAAGACGGTCAGCTCTATATCGCGGACAAAATGGATAGCTGCTGGTATCGTGAGGCAGTACTGGATTTCCCGACCTGTGGCATCAAGTTGCTGAGCGACAGTGTGGCCATTCTTTGGGACGGTCTCCGGAACCATCTTTACTCTTTGCAAGACCACACCCTGAAAGATTACTCGTACAAGGAGCCATTGCACGATTTTCTCGCCGCCCCCATTAAAAAGTTCACCATTTCGTCAGGCAGCCAGGGCTGTTTTCACTATAATGGCCATCAAATTGAGTTTAATACGGAGCAGAATTCTCTATTCAATGCGGCAGTAGTATCGAAAGCGGGAGGTTATCAAGAGAGAACAGATTCGTTGATAGACATCACCGTGAATGGCACCCAACTGCTTCAATTGCTAGAACATATCAATGCTAATCCTGATGAAACACCTGAAATTCAAGAGTTTCAAATCTCGAAGATGGATATACAACATTACCAGGACAGAGTGCAGAAGCGGCTGAATCTGGGAAGGTATGACTTCAGCAAGATTTCAGACAAGGACAGAGGACTTTATGATTCGGTTCCTGTTATGCTGGACGGCATTGACAAGGCTACATTATACGACATTCTCAACATGGGTGAAGGTTTAACAAGCACCACAAGCAACTGGTTTGAAGTTGAATTTGTCAACCAAAACAACGACACGTGCAGGATAAGGAGTTCCTATTATAAGGATGGAGATCCGTGGTTTCTCCCATGGCGCTTTGAGTATAACGACCAGCATTTCAACTGTTATAGCATTGCCCTTTCTCGCTTTATAAAAAGCTGTCTAACAGAGGATTTCTACGGTCGCGAAGCCTTCGACAATGCTGTTCTGCTAATGAAAATCGGCGACTACTATTGTTGGAAAAGATGGTAACAACATTGTATAATCGTTTTTTTCTTGAATAAACACTAGTCCACGACTAACTTTCCAATTAATACACGATCTAACAGCACTGTGTTGCCTTCTATGTGAAACACATATATAAATTTATGGTTATGTGACACCATACGTCGCGCTTTCGGGTGTATGGAACGTATTGTGCGCGAATGACTTATCGTATAGCAATCTGCATATATTGAAAGAGACTTTATCTCCTGTCCTACAACATCTAAATAGCGATAAGCCCCTTCAGGGGATAGCTTGTCAAAAAGGAAGTCAGCGATGGAATCAATATCTTTTTCTGCTGTTTTCTTTACTTTAACATTGTATGTTTTCATAGCGTTGGTTAAGTGCCATTTTGATTTTACCGATGAAGTCATCTACTGTCATAGTGTCAGAATCGGCAGAAACTCCACATTCTGAATTCATCGCCAATGTAGAATTGTCCTGAGTGCTCTGTCCATAAGCAACGGTAGGTTCTTCAACCGATAGATTCTTTTGTTCTGGTTTTTTATATTTTTTTGGTTTCATATTACAAACATTTCAAAGTGCAAAAATACACTTTTTCTATTACAATAGCCTTGTCCTGATATTTTTTATACCTTTGCCGATTATTCAATCTATAGTGTTATGAAAAAAATATACTCAGCCATTTTTATAGGGATAGCGGTGCTTGTTGCCCCGTTCTTCGGCTTTGCGAAAACAGCCAATGCCCCTATTAAAGTTGAAGATATGTACGTTTTGCGCAGTCCTGATAGGCAATTGGAACTGCAATTTGTGATTTATGACGGCGTACCCACCTATTCGCTGTCGCGCAACGGCAAACAGGTGGTGCAGACTTCCAGAATGGGCTTCACCCTTGAGTGGCGTGACGACCTTGCGCACGGTTTCGTGCTGAAGGACACGAAGTATAGCAGTTTCGATGAGACGTGGGAGCCTGTTTGGGGAGAGGAGGCGCACATCCGCAACCACTACAACGAACTGTTGGTGACGCTGGAACAGCCCATCGGCAGCGTGGAGAGCATGGACCACTCGACGGAGAAACGTCCCACCGTGATGCAGATCCGTTTCCGTCTCTACAACGACGGTTTGGGATTCCGCTACGAGTTTCCCGACCTGCTGCCCGCCGATCTTTACCCGGGAAACATCTACAATGCACTGGTCTGCTTCTGGATCAAGGAGGAACTGACCGAGTTCACAATGGCGGGCGACCATACGGCCTGGTGGATTCCTGGCGACTACGACACGCAGGAGTATAACTACACGCAGTCGAAACTGTCGGAAATTCGTGAGAAATGGGATGGGAGCCACAAAAACGGCGGCTGGCCTTGGACCGCGTTCTCGAAAACGGGCGTGCAAACCGCCTTGCAGATGAAAACCGCTGACGGACTGTATATTAACATCCACGAAGCGGCCACTCTCGACTTCCCCACCATGCATCTCGACTATATCGATGGCCTGTCAATTAACCCTTGGGACACGATGTCTTATCTCTCGCGCCTAAATCTTGCACCGAAAGCCCCAGAAGCTCATACTTTCCGTGCGTGGTTGTGTCCGGATGCTACCGGCTACAAAGGCCGCATCCAGGCACCTTGCACCACCCCGTGGCGCACCATTATGGTGTGCGAAAAGGCCACCGATGTGCTCGCTTCGCGCCTCATCCTCAACCTCAACGAGCCATGTGCTATCGAGGATGTTTCGTGGATTCACCC
>JAGBPE010000058.1 GCA_017633495.1 Bacteroidales bacterium
GCGGTTTCGTGCTGCACGAGGGTGGCCACGCGCTCGCCGAACTCTTTCCGGATATCTTCAATGGTTACGTCGGTGTCTTCCACCGTGTCGTGGAGCACGGCTGCGGCTAACAGCTCTTGGTCGGAGGTGATGGTCGCCACAATGGCAACGGCTTCCATTGGGTGTATGATGTAGGGGAAGCCCTTTCCTCGCCGTTCCGTGCCGCTGTGCGCATCGGTGGCGAATTTCAAAGCCTTGTCAAAAAGTTGAGTATCTAAAGGTTTGTTCATGACGGTTAAATGATGTTGATTTGCTTTGCTTGTCCGTAAATGCGCTTCGCCCTGTCCTTGTTGTAGTCGTTTTCACCATATAGCGCGTTAAACAGACGTAACAGTCCGGCCTCGCCGAATCCCTGTTTCAGAATATAGACAATGCAGAGATTCTGAAGCGCCACTGAATTGGCCAAAATGTCCAGTCCGGTGCCTGCCAGCTGGATAAGAGCGAGCTGGAATGCGTATTCGCTGTATTCGTTTCGCATTCGCACGATGTCACCGATGGTTTTCATGTTCAGGTTACGGAGCACGTTATAGTAGGGCATGAGGCTGTCCTCGTAGATTTCGGCTTGGTTGATGGCTGCTATTTTGTCGGTGAGACGCTTAAATGGATGAAGGGCCACGAAACTGCGGAAGGTGTCACCGTTGAGCGGCACTTCGTCGAAATTGCCGCTGGCCACCAGAGACTGTACTTTGCGACGGTAAGTGTTGATTTCTTTGCGGATATGGCTGAATTGCTCGTCGGCCAACTCCAACATCCCAGCCAAACGGCTCATATTCCGTTGGTATTCAACGGGAATCTCCACATCGCTCTTGTAACCCATATCATGGTACATGTTGGCCCATACATGCTGAAGCGTGCTGCGCATCTGGAGCTCGAAACGTGTCTGGTTCAGCTCCGGCATGGCGGGATCATGGAACAAAGACTGGGGAACGCGGCAAATGTAGTGCAGCGACATATAGCCGAAACGGTCGATTTCCAGCATCTTGCGTTTGTCCACAGAATTTTCCCAGTCAATCTCAAACAGCTGCTCCGCGAGGGCCGAAATGATGTCCACTTCGTCGCTGAAAAAGGTGATGATGCGGACACCCAGAATGTCGGTGATGTCACTTAAGGTGCGATATTTGTAGCCTTTCAGCTCCAGTTTGCCCGTCAGGCTTTTCTCACTCTTGATGCGTGAATCCAGACCTGACACCAGAATGTTGTTCTCGTCGAGATAATTACGCACCGAATCCATGACAACCTCCTTCAGCTTCTTAAAAACAGGGAGTTTCTCACGGTATTCATCGAGAATCATCTCGCAATGCATGTCGAGTTTCATGATAGGTCTAATTGATTCTATGATTGTTGTTGGTTGATTTGCGGCAACCGCAGCATAACGGCCTTAGGCATAATCTTGATGTTGAAAACGGAACCGGGAAGAATTTCGCCGTCTAAGCAGATGTTAATCAGATCTTTGGAACTGACCACGATCTCTTTCGCCTGCCGATAGACGACTTTATGCTTGAAAGATTCATGTGTGAGATGTTCGCCGTTACGGTAAATGGGCATGATCATCAAAAAGCGCAGCAGCGACATGGCACGGATATAGCAGACATCGATGAGGCCGTCGTCGTTTTTGGCGTTGGGGGCGCAACGGAACTCGCCGCCCACCTGCACACCGTTGGCCAAAGTGCAGAGCAACATCAAACCGCGACTGATGCGCTTGCCGTCCACCACCACTTTGACGCGGTTAAAACGGCTTGTCAGCAAGGCTTTCACAACCCCGCGTCTATACGCCTTATGGGCTTCCACTCCTTTGGCAATGAGATCGTTGGCGTGTGAGGCAACGGTGGAGTCAAAGCCGAAATCGCAGACGTTGATGCTGTAGCTGTCGTTCACTTTGATGATATCAATGGCTTTGGTGGTGCCCTCCAACATGGCTTTCACGCTACGGAAGTCGCGGCTGGGATAATACGCCAGAAAATCTGCTGTGCTACCACCGATAAAGAGAACGGCCATCTGCTTGTCAGGAAACCCCACAATGCCCGAGGCCACCTCGTTGATGGTGCCGTCTCCGCCACAAGCCACGAAACAGACCTCCTCGTTGGGGTGCAAGTCGGAATAGACCCGCACATAGCGCGTGGCATCGCCCTCACCCATGGTGGTGTAGAGGTCGTGGGGGTGAGGATAACGCTCCAGCTGATCGTAAAGCTCCTGGTATTTCGGGGCTTTATCGGCACGGCCATTGATGATGTAAATGTATTTCATGAACTAAAGAATCGTGATAATGTTGGAGAATCCGGTGATGTCGAAAACCTCCTTCACTTGCGGATTCATATTGCGCATCACCATCTTGCCGCCACGAGCCATCACACTCTTTTGCAGCATCAGGAAAATACGGAGTCCCTGTGATGAAGTATACGACATGTCCGTGCAGTCAATCTCTATGTCCGGATTCTCGCCCTCCATCAATGGGGTCATATCTTGTTGGAATTGATCTGCGTTTGAAGTGTCGATTTTTCCGTTCAACACCACGAATGTTTTATTCTCTTGCTGAGTTATCTTAATATCCATAGTTGTTATAATATTCGATTATTAACCTTGAACTTTTTTCGTCATGGTGAGCACATTGTTGCCGTCTTTATAACGGTATTCGATGCTGTCCATCATCTTTTTGCACAGAAAGATGCCGAGACCGCCGATTTTGCGTTCGTCAGCGGAGAGGGTCACATCAGGATCCTCTTTCTCAAGCGGATTGAAAGGTACGCCGGCATCCCGTAACTCGATGGTGAGCACCAAAGAATCCTGGTCGAGACTGGTACCAGCTTCCAACCAGCCGATGCCTCCGTCGTAGGCGTAACGCACCACATTCTCCACGGCCTCTTCGATGGATAGCCGCAGTTTGAATTGCAGGACCTCATCATCGGGAATATCAGGAGAAGACATCAGAAATTCGATGATTTCGCTGCTTTTGTCCTTAATGGGGTTGAAACGTTTTTTTGTCATGATTAAGGTTGATCAATTATGTTAAAGTTGAATACTCATAAGTGTGACATCGTCGTTTTGCGGGTTGCCATCTGCAAACGTCTTCACTGAATCAAAGAGAAGGTTTACAGCGGTTTCCGAGGTCATGTCGCGGTTCATTTGGCGGATAGTCTCCAACAGCCGATCGTTGCCGTAGAACTCCTCGGAGGCGTTTTCGGCTTCGTTGACACCGTCGGTGTAGGCGATGATGCGGGTGCCCGGCGTAAGGTCGATACTTTCGGCTTCGTATGCGAAATCCTCAATCAGACCGATAGCAAGGTTGGCTTTGGCCTTGAGGAAGTAGGGCTCGCCGTCGGGCGGCAGGATAACCAACGGGTTGTGACCGGCGTTGCAGAAATCCATGTGGAGGGTCTTCAAGTTGATGCGGCCGACAAACAGGGTGACGAACATGTTGGTGCTGTTGGTGTCGATGAAGCTGTTGTTGACACGGCTCAATGTCTCGCTCATGGGCAGTCCGAGACTCTCCACAAAACGGACTGCTGCACGGGTGATGGCCATCATCAGCGCTGCCGGAACCCCCTTGCCAGACACGTCACCGATAGCGAAATAGAGCTGGTCGCCTTTGAGGGTGAAGTCGTACAGGTCGCCACCCACCTCTTTGGCGGGATTCAGCAGCGCATACAGCTGCGGCGGGAAGTCGGTGCGCAGCATCCCCATCTGGATGTTACGAGCCACATTGAGCTCAGATTCCATGCGCTCGTTGGCGGATGTGGTGGTCTTGAGTTGATCAATGTAGTCGGCGATGGAGTTCTGCATATAGATGAAGCTGTCGTGCAGACGGAGCATCTCGTCTTGGGTGGTGATTTCGGGCAATTCAGCCTTGAAGTTGCCCTTGGCCATGTTCAGAGCGGAGACCGACAGTTCGGTGATGGGGCGCGTCATACGGCGTATCACACGACGGCAAACGAAGAAGATGATAACCAAACCTACGAGGCCGATAATGATCAGGGCGACATGCATCTGCGAAGAACGGCGAAGCACCTCTCTGTAGGGACAGGTGATGCTAAGCTTCCAACCGTTGTGCAAAGGAGCGTATACCACGAAAGCCAAGTCGCGCCCTTTGCCCACTCGCCGCCGGATGCTGTCCTTGTTTGAGCGAAGGTCCTCCACCATATCCTCAAAAGCGCTGTTCCCTGTAAAACTGCATTTAAAGCGGTTAATCAGGTCGGAGTCGGAACTCTTGATGCCGATGATGTTGTCCTTGTTGAATATAAGGGTGGCGATGGAGTTGTCGTAGGGGCGAATACCCTCCACCGTGCTTTCGATCTGGTCAATCACCATGTCGGATATCACGATGGCGTAGATGTTGAGCATAGAGTCCACCAAAGGATAGCAGTAGGAGACGACGCGTGAGGCGCG
The DNA here is from genome assembly GCA_017633495.1 of Bacteroidales bacterium. Lineage (GTDB taxonomy): Bacteria > Bacteroidota > Bacteroidia > Bacteroidales > WCHB1-69 > F23-D06. The sequence continues at coordinate 4,420 of JAGBPE010000058.1, forward strand.
TGTGTCGAACGGTATGTAAGGGGCTGTCCAAGAGGCCATCTTAGTCTCTTGAAGTTGCTGCAGATTCCATATAGTACATAATTGTTGTAGTTGCTGATTGTTTGGATGGAATTGGTGGATGCCATCTTTGTCGCCGTAATTGAAAATAGCGGGGCGAAGCGTGTCGATGCTCCCGTCGGGACATACAAAAAGGAGGGCACATCCGTTGATGAGCTCGCTCATCTCCACTGTGCGAGAAGCAATCATTTGAAGCATCTCCGGTTGCGACAGCATCGGAGTCATAAAAGAGGCCACTGCTTGGGTGGAAATCTCGACCGTTGTCAGCGGTTTTTCCAATTCACTGATGGTCCCGTGAAGGATGTGTTGGGTGGATCGGGTCGCTTCGTCAGCGATGATATTGTGCGACACAATGGCAATCACCACCATGACCACGAAAAAAATCGCCGACACGATACCGATAATCCGCCAACTCAGGCTATTGGAAAAAGAATGTCTGCTCATATTATATTCAACTATTTCAGACTGCAAATGTACATAAAATATGAATTATATTTTCAATTTCACTCGGAAACCTAACTTGGTAGGCTCTTCCACCACCTGTTTGCACAATGCAGCCAGTTCACTGCGCTGCGCGTCGCTCAGGGGCGTGGTTTCCATCTTCTCCACCATGAAGTCCAAGGCGGTGACTTCCGACTGTTCGCTGTGGGTGATGCGGACGGTGATGGGACGGTAGGCCGCCATTACGTCGTCAAGCATTTTGTTACACAGCTGCTGCGCCAGTTCCTGCTTCTCGGTGATGCCGTATTTGTAGCAGAACGCGTTGATGGCCGAGTGCATGCCGAGGAAGTCGAAATCGGGACCCTCAATCTGGAACACCTCCTTGCGGATGCGCTGTATGAAGGCCTTGGTGGCGCTGTGGACAGGATTCTCGAAAATTTGTTCAGGTGTACCGTCCTCGTGGATATATCCGTCGTACATGAAGAAGATGCGCGTGCTCACGTCGTGGGCGAACTTCATCTCGTGGGTGACGATGAGCATGGTCATGCCTTCGTTGGCCAGCTGGCGGATGACGCTGAGCACTTCGCCCACCATTGTGGGGTCGAGGGCGGAAGTAGGCTCGTCGAAGAGCAGTATTTCGGGCTTCATGGCGAGGGCGCGGGCGATGGCTACACGCTGTTTCTGACCGCCGGAAAGGCTTGTGGGATAGACATCCGCCTTTTCGGCCAGACCTACCTTACGCAAGAGTGCTAAACCTTCCTCGCGTCCTTTTTCCGGATCTTCATTGTGCAACTGGCAGGGGGCAAGCATGACGTTTTCGAGAACGGTTTTGTGAGGGAAGAGATTGAAGCTCTGGAACACCATGCCCATTTTCTGGCGCATCAAATGGACGGGATAGCCCTTGGTGAGAATGTCCTCGCCATCGACGAAGATGCTGCCTCCGGTGGGCTGCTCCAACAGGTTCAGGCAGCGCAAAAAGGTACTCTTGCCTGTGCCCGAAGGACCAATGATGGAGATGACCTCGCCGCAATGTACATCGGCGTTGATGTCACGCAAAACGTCCAGGTCTTCAAAACTTTTCTTCAGATGGGAGATGCGGATGATGGGAGCGTCGGAAGGTTGGGAGTTGGGAGTTTGGCGTTGAGAGTTAGGAGTTGAGAGTTGGGCTGTGCTGCGTTTACGGCGAATGACGAGCCATGTGCCGCAACCAGCTATTACACATATAGCCAAAATCCACGGCCATTTTTTATTATCTTTTTCGGTATCAGTCGGTTGCGAAGGGTTGGTAAGTATCCCTGCTTCCCCTTTACGGGTGATCAACACGATATGTTCTGCAAGGTAGCCTTCGGAGAAGAGCACCTGTTTTTGCCGCTCTTCGGTGATGCTGATGGCTCCCATGGCCATATCAACCTTGCCCGTCTGCACGGCTGGAATCTGCGAGGCGAACTCCATGGCGAGAAACTCCAGCTGCCAGTTGCGACGGTTGGCCCACTCGCTGAGCAGGTCTATCTCCAAGCCAGTGGGTTCGCCGGAACTGATGAAACTGAAAGGAGGAAAAGCCGGGTAGATGGCTACGTGGAGTGTGCGACCCGTGCCGCGCCTTTGAGGCCGAGCCACCGCCGCGAGGTCGTCGGCGTTACTCCATCGGTCAATAATCTTCTGGTAGGTGCCGTCGCTGCGGATATCTGCCAGGAAACTGTCGAAGTCCTGCTTCAGTTCTATGTTGTCCAGCTGGAAGCAAGCTCCGAGGGGTGTCCCAGGCAGGCAGGCATTCACGGTATCCACCTTCGCGGCTATCTCCTTGTTGAACGCCACCGAGAGATTATCCCAACCGGCAACGTCCACCTTGCCGTTCTCCAGCGCAGCCAACAAATCGGCGCTACTTGTAATTCGCATAATGTCGGCATCGGGTGAATAGTTGCTTACGGCCATGTCCTGTACACTACCGATGACAACGCCGACACGCTTGCCGGAGAGCGCCTTGAATACCTCAGGAGTTTCCGCCACCACTTCGGTCTTAGTGTTGTCGGAACTGAACATTGCCGGCACGTAGCACACGGTTGCGCCTATTGCCAGCAGCAGAGCGGCCACGATAGCTCTCATGCGTTTGCGCTGTACCAGCGAGGTCAGCAGCAGCCCGATGAGCCACGCCATGATGAAATAGATGATGGCTGAGAAGATAAGGGGGAAGAAGGCATCGAAGGTGCGCGAGCGGATAAGGTCGGAAGCCCTGGTCATGTCGGCCACAGCGATATAACCCACGATGCTGGTGCCTTTCAGCAGACTGATCACTTCTCCCTGATAGACCGGCATCACAGACTTGATTACCTGAGGCATCACAATTCTGAAAAACGTCTGCCGACGCGTGTATCCTAGAGCCAGACCTGCCTCTGTCTGTCCGCGGTCAATGCCCTGAATGCCGGTACGGAGCATCTCGCTGACGTAGGCCGCCAGGTTCATGGCGAAGGTGATGACGGCCACCACGATACCCGTGGCTTTCATCGGTGCCAACACCACATAGTACATCAACATGAGCAGCACCAACACGGGTGTGCCGCGCATAATGTCGATATAGACTTTGGCCACCTTCTGTAGCCAAGGTCTGCGGCTCATACGCATCCAGCAGACCAAACCGCCCAGCA
>JAGBPE010000059.1 GCA_017633495.1 Bacteroidales bacterium
CGGTACATGCCCATAGAGTGTACCTGCATAACGAGGTGTGGACCATAGACATCGATAATGAGTCCGGGCATTCCGTCTCCTTCGCCGTTCACAAGGCGGTACATATTGGTCTGTGGGTTGGGCAGGAGGATATTCTTGCGGAAGTCGATGGCGTTCTGCAGTTTTTCGCGCCAGAAGTCGCGGTTGATGTCGCGTTGTTCAAAGCTGAAGAGCCGCACGGCGATGGTGTTGGGCTGGTAGTGGCCGGTGGCGAGATATTGGTTGCGGGCATCGAACACCTCCACGATGTCGCCGTCGTGCAAGTCTTTGTCTTTGCGTGCAATAGCCCCTGAGAAGACCCACGGGTGCCGCCGCAGGATAGATTTCTCTTTGTCGCGTTTGAGGGTGATTCTGGCGATGGTCATTTTGTCGTTTGTTTTTAATCTATAGAGGCGGCAAAGATACGAATTTTAGGGAATAGGGAAAAGGGAATAGGCAACAGGGAATGGGCAATCGTAGGGATGTCATATTATGGCATCCGTGGTCAAGGTAGTAGTAGTAGGGGCGTATCGCATACGCCTACGATTATTATTTCCTTTTGAGAAAGATAACGGTTCCATCTTGGTCTTCCTCCCAGCGACCGTTTTCGTCGAGAATCCAATTGAGACCGATATCAATGGCATTCACCTTGAACATTGTAGTGTTGTGTGTGGCAGAATCTGTGACGCAAAAGACATATCCCATCCTGTATGCGTCTTTGAGGCTGTCAGGCCAGGTGTAATCCACGCCATTTGCTATGAAGCTTGATGTATTCTCAGGTGCGATTTGTACTTCGATACCATGTTCGTAAAGATATTCTCCTGCCGTGTTGACATAAAAGGCAAAATCGTCATAAAACACGAACTGATCATCGTCCGGAGAGAGCGTATCGGGGTCAAAGTCGAAATTAACGTTGACAAAGACCGCCTGTATGCAGTATTCCGCAGAGCAGTCCGGAAAGTGGTAAACCTCTTGGCATGTCGCATGGAATGCCGTGACAGCAAGTATGATAATCGCAAGGAATAGCTTTTTCATAATTGTGAAATTTCGAAGCGCGAAAATAGAAAATAATTCCAGAATAAGTTTTGATGTAAATGAAAAATGTATTTTTGCACAAAGAAGTATTGAAGCGATTGGCTATACTGATTGGAACACTGGTGATCGTGGCCGTCCTTTTCGGAGTGCTGGGCCTCATGTTTGGTTTGGCTCGCCTGCTGTCCTCGTTCGGAAAGCCAGAATCTCGCTGGAAACGATACGCAGCTGTGATGGTTCCAACCGTTTCCATTTTCACGTTTGTTATTCTTTTCTGGATATTAAATACCGCGATTAGTCTTATGATAGGTGTTGATCCGCTGGGAGATTATGAAGTTCCGCTGAGGCATCGCTATACAATCATTGTTGCAAATGGATATTATGAAGCGATGGATGTTTGTGATGTGCTGGATGGCGGAAATGGTGGTGTTGTGGATGGCGTGAATGAATTGTATATGGATGGGAACATCTTGTATGGGCGATGCGTTTACGATTTGCAGGGTTATTCTGACGGGTTCGCCCTTGACATGCGTTCCGGCAAGTGCGAACCAGCGGAAGTGGACATCCTCCAGTTGAAATCCGTGAAAGCATTCTGCGAAGAACGCGATCGAAAGGTGACTACGCCATTGGGCTGGCTGGCAGTGTTGGTCAGTGCAGTGGTGGCCTTCCTCTTTGGACGGCGGTATTTCAAGGAAATCCGAGGAACGGAAATTCCGAGTTGATAACGCGGATACGATTATTATTTTGAAAAAGTTGAAACAAGGGTGTTGCGTGCCGGAGGCACGATATCCCAATAACCCCACATAAGCGCAACGAAGTGGAGTGCAGTGTGGGGCAGGAATGTGCGGACGGGGGTGGCGTGTTGAAAACACGCTACTATCAGTAAGTCGAGTAGTAGCGTGCCTCTGGCACGCAGCCTCACATAAGCATCGCCACCCCCACACTGCACAACTGCGTTGTATTTTGTTTTTCAGGTCATCCAGATCAACGAGCATCATGCAGGATGTATCGACGGGTGGATTCACAATCAATTTGAAGGCGTGGTGGCTGTTACATACGATTTTCTGTTTGAAGAACTAAAAAAACAATGCTATTCTCAACTTTATGATTTGAAAATAATCAATGAAGACCATTCTGAGACGGTTGAAGAATTTGTAGGAAGAATGAAAGAGATGGGCTTCGAAGTGAGCTTTTGACACAGACTTTGAGAGCAGGAAGGAAATCAATAAGTCATTCTTTCTTTAAATTGCTTATTGATGTAAAAAGTTACTTGATGAAGACGTTACAGCACCGAGGCGATCTTGCGGACGGCGGAGAGGCGGCGGAGGAAGGAACGGTCGCGCTTAGTGGTGATCATGTCGTAACGTGTCTGTAGTGCAAGCAGTGGCTCTGCGTCCAAATCAAGAGCGGTGGCAATCAGGATGGCCATTTCTGTGTTGAGCGGACGTTTTCCATTCAAAACCTCATTCAATTGTGTGTAAGAAACACCTATTTCAGCCGCCAGCATTCGTTGCGAGATGCCGCGATATTCTATTTCGTCTTTGATTACCTCGCCGGGATGAGTGGGAATATAAGGCTCCAATTTGCCGACTTCCTTCTGTTTCATAATGATTATTGATAATGATTGCTCAATTCCGTGATATTTACAATGTTCACAAAAAAGTGAATTCCTGTCACTTTTTCTTTTCCCTCTTTCTCGAATATTTCCCCTTCACAATCTCATACGAGTTCCGCGTCAGCTCTTTAAGCAACTCTGTGTCAATGGTTTGCAGGTTGATGCCGATCCAGTATTTGGGGCTGAAATGGTTGTCAGGGGGCTCCACGCCGTTGGCGGTGCCGAGCAGTTCGGCGATGCGTTCGGGCTGGCACTTCACCACCACGGTAAACTCGTGGAGGTCGCAGTAGCAGAAGGTGTGGCCACAGATGTAGAACACCAACAGGGTGTCGCCGCCGGGCATCTTCGCAAACGGCAGCTTCTCCTCCACCTCGCCTAATGATAGGCAAAACTCACGGAATTCTTCGAGGTTCATTGTTGGATAGTTTTGGTTAATACTACTTGCTTTTGGCTTTTGGCTGTTAGCTATTGTCCAACATCATACGTCACACGTCACTAAAATTCGGGCAGACATCCTATTGCTCAGAATTGTACGGCTCATTCTCCTCTGCCGCAAAATTCGATGCTGTTTCTTGCGGTTCATACACAGCAACACCTTTTTCGTAAAGGTATTCGGGGGCGATGTCGATGGAGCCATTCTCCCAAGTCACCGTCCATCCATCCAATGTGATGTTGAGGAATTTTTGTTTGTCCTGCAGTGGGCCGAAAACAGGGAATTGCTGGATTAGTGGCTTGCAGTCAAAGGTTTTCACGCTACCGTTGTTGAAAGTCAGCCGCAACACATAATTGTCAAGTGCTTCCGCTGCGACAACCCAAATAATATTGTTTATTTCTTCCATTTTACTCTAAAGGTTTAATTGTGTTCATAGGTTCTCCTTTTTCCATTCTTCTCCAGTTTTCCCATAACTCATCTTTGTGCAAATCCATCCATTTATATACAAGTTCCAAGGCCCTTCTGCTCATGGATCCAGTAATTTCTCCTGTGGAGATGTTGATAAGAGCACGAAATTCATTGTACCTAACATGAAAATGAGGTGGGTTGTGGTCTGGGAAGTACATGGTGATGATGATACCGTAGAATCTACTAATTTCGGGCATGATAGATGTTTTTTATTGTGTTCTTATTAGTGCGGCAAAGATATAAAATTTTTGGATATTGGTATATAATCTTTTAATTTTTATATCTTTTTGCCAGTAAAAAGAGAAGCACAAGAATGGCGAGGTTGCTAACCAAGAGAGCAATGCCCAAACTGAATAGGTGTGAATGATAAGTGCTTTCTGTTAGGCAATATTTGCCATCGAGCATCGCAGTGACAAACATCAATATTTCTAAAACAACAACAATGCCGAACACGACAAAAGCAGTGATTAGGAAAGCCTTATGCTTGGTGGAGTTTTTCATTAGAATTTGGATAACATTTCAATTGGCAAAAGTAGAAATTTTTAGAACTATTGATAATATAAGCGCAGATCCGCGTGATACGTGGAGATTAAATCCGCGGAGATTACAACTTTCCAAAATAATATTGCCCTTTCCCGACGCTCGCCTTGCCGAACTGGATGGCGTTTTTCGGACAGTGGTGGAAGCAGGCGTCGCAGTTGGTGCAGTTGCCGTGCCATTTCGGGCGACCGTCTTCCAAGGTGATGTTCTGCAACGGACACACACTCACGCATTTGCCGCATGAGATGCAGTCGTCGGTGCTGCGGAAAGGCTCGTCGGAGACCCACTTGTAGAAGCCTTTCCCGATGACGTTGGTCTTGAAGCGCGGGAAGATGCCCCGCCGCATTTCAGTCACGGACTTCCTTTCAGTGATAGCAGCGATGACCTCCGGAAGATGCGCTTTGGCTTTC
>JAGBPE010000060.1 GCA_017633495.1 Bacteroidales bacterium
ATGATGAAAAGAATTGCATTATTGAGTCTTGTTGTTATATTACTGTGTGGCAATGCTTTTTCCCAATCTAACCAAGTGCACGTCAAAAAAGGGGTGCCCTATTGTACGGCGCATTTTCCGGGGAAGAGCAAAATGCAGAAGCTCTGTTTCGACTTCTATGAGCCGTCGGGGGATACCGACACGCTGCGGCCGTTGGTGATCACGCTGTTTGGCGGCGGTTTTGTGTTGGGCACGCGCGCCTGGGAAGATATGGTGGCTTGGTGCAACCGTTTTGCGGAAAATGGCTATGCAGCCGCCTCCATCGATTACCGGCTGATGTCGGCCGCCGACTTTTCCTACAAATCGCTGGTGCGCACCGGTTACATGGCGGCGCAGGATGTGAGCGCGGCGGTGCGTTTTTTCAAGGCCAACTACGAGAAATACGGCATCGACACCACCCGCATCTTCCTGTTGGGAGAGTCGGCGGGTGCAGTGGCCATCATCCACGCGCTCTATATGGACGAAGATGAGCGCCCGGCGGAGACCTTCGCGGAACCGGCGCTCCCTCCGATGCACTCAGCCGGTACCACCGAGATGCAGAAACACACCTTCGATGTGGCGGGTGCGGTGCTCTTCTGGGGCAGCATTTTCAAACCCGACTATATTGATGCCGATGAGGTGACGCCCGTCTGCCTCATCCATGGCGAGAAAGACAACATCCTGCCGGTGGATTCGGGCTATGCTTTTTCGGTGCCGGGGCTTCCTTACGTATATGGCTCGAAGGTGATTGCCGACAGGCTAAAGGCGGTGGGCACCACCTCCTTTGAGAGCCACCTGTTGGAGAAAGAGGGCCACGCCTTCTATTTCCGATATCTCAGCATGTATTACCTCGATGCGTTGAAGTTCGACAGCTGCTGGGAGACCGTTCACGCTTTCTTGCGCCGCCACGGAGGGGATTAGTAGTTAGTAGTTAGCAGTTTTTGCGGAACATGTAGAGATGGTGTGTGTACCGTCTCTTTTTTTTTGTTTTCTTGCGAAAACCGCTGTTTTGTTATTAACTAATATTTGCAAATACTTTACTGTTAAAAATGCAATATGTTGATTTTCAGTAACGAAAAATATTTTTACAATGCTTGTTTGTTTTGAAAACTTGTCGTATTTTTGCTGCGAAATTTAGTAATAACAAAATAGAGTTAATCATGCAAAATGAAGATCCCATCGAAGAGGCCCGGAGATATGTGGCCAATGCAAAAGAGGTCATCCAGAAAGCAAAGTATGACCCGGAATTCAAAAGCTATACGGATAGAAAGTATGTTAAAATGGCAGGCGATACCCTATGGAAAGGCTGTCTGATTGCACTGGATGCGGTGTTGCAAATCCGCAAAGGCAAAGGCAGGCCCTCAATTGAGAAATACAAAGCGGCTGCTGGTAATCGTGACAGAAAACTGCTTAATTCCGTGAACATCGGTTATGACACTATGCATTTATCAATGGGTTATGATGGCACGCTGAACAAGAAGATTTGTGATTCAGGCTTCGAGTACGCCAATGCTATCATTGACCATTGTGCTGCGCTCTGTCCGAAACCGGTTTGTGCGTAATAATAAAAAGGGCCGTCACCATTTCCGGCGACGGCCCTTACTGTGTGTTTCATCCTGTAGAGACGGTGTGCACACCGTCTCTACATAGGAATCCTATTCGCAGTCTTTGACACAACGGACGCTATAGCCGTTCTGGAGCGTTTGTTGATTTGGCGTTATTTTGCAGCAGTAATAGTCTATACTGAAGACAGAGTTGGGCGTGTCGCCGTGGAACCGAGTGGTGGAGCGCAGCCCTTCGAAACGCTGTGCGACCGCGTTGTAGTAGCCCGCCGGAAGGGCGTTGAAGCCGGTGCTGTTGGCACCTTCAATGGTGTTAACCCAAAGCGAGTCGCTGCGTAATGCATCCGCACTGTTGGTCATCAATACGTTGATCTCCTGCTCGGTAGGTAGGTGCCAGCCGTCGGGACAAATACCTTGTACATATCCGTTGACCTGTTCGGGACTGTCGGTGTCGCCGGCTGCGTCATGCCAAGTGTAAAGATAGCCGTAAGTAGCGAGGTTGTTGTCCATGTTGGGATTTAACCCACTTTGGTAGATCATCGCGTTGGGCGTCGGCTTGCGCAGGTTCTCGGCCATCCAGCAGTAGCCGTCGATCTTCACCACGCTGTAGGTAATGCCGTCGTCGGTGACGGGCGAACAGTCGATGTCGGGACATTCGCTCAGCTGGTCGCGGTCCACGCTGATGGTACAGCCGTCGTCTTCGCCGTAGGTGATGAGCGTGTTGAAAATGACGAAGCCGTCAGCCATATCGCCAACGTAGCGGCTTTCGTAGTGTGGTACACTCTCTTCCACCACAGAGTAGGCGATGAGACCAGCGTCTAAGGTGGCGGAAGGCAGGTTCTGGAAGGTGTAAGCCCAGTCACTTCCGGCAGTCAACGTGGCGGTCTGCACCGTGTCGGTGCCATTGGCTAACAGGTGGACAGTGATCTGCTCAGGACGTGAGCCGAGGGCGTTGTCGAAGTCGTCCCAAATCTTCTCCACCGCAACGTTCACGCGTGCGATGCGGCTGTTGCGGAAGATGGGCACACTGCCGTAGCCGTGGTGTTGGGCGAACATCGGGTTGTCGCGCGCCACTTCAGTGGTGTCGCCAATGTCGCTCACGAAAAAGTCGTTCTGGTGGTCGTCGCTGCCGCTGGTGACGTGCAGCACCACTTTGTTGTCGATCTCCTCCATCCGGACGAAGATTTCACGGAAATGGACTATGCCGTCGTAGATTTCATCCACCAAAATGCCTTGGTTGTTGGTCACCGTACGGCTCCAGAAACCATTGCCGATATAGGTGGCATTCGTGGGGATAATCTCGCGCATTTCGTATTCGAACTCGATGCCTTGCATCAGCTGTGCGTCGGAGAATCCGGCGTTCTTGAGCTGATGATAGTCGAAACGCAGTCCGTCGCCCTCCAAATCATCGTCAAAGAAACGGACGGCATTGCCCTCGTTGGAAACCACCAAGTAGCGGTAGCCGTTGTCGTTGATTGTGTTGGCGGGCATCGGCGCCTTGGAGGCGTTCTCGCCCACGGGCTTGAGCATGAAGTGGTAGTCGTTGTTGCGTAGCGTGTCGGCCAGACCGATGATGGTGAGCTGTTTGTCGGCCACCGGATGATAGATGGTGACGGAGTCGTTGTATCGGTTGGTGATCATCGGCGCGTTGGTGAGCCTGTCGCCGCGGTACTCGCTGATTTCGTTGTACACGATAGTGTGGTGTATCGGGTAGACCGCCACATCTGTGATTTCGAGACTTTGGTTGGCGAATTCCACGGTGATCTCCACCTCGTAGCGTTCCGCACCGTAGGTTATGCCTAAGATGCGTTCCAGACCGGATTCGGAGGCGGTGAGCTCACGGATGTGGTAAAGGAAGGTCTTGCTGAGGGCTCCACCCATGTCAATCGTGGAAAAGGTGATGGGCCCGAAGAATCCCTCACGCACGGAGTCGTTGACAAAAGTGCTGTTTTGGGTGATGAAGAGCGGGGAGTAGACGATACCGTCAATCGTGTCCACCGTGATGGGCATCGGCTGGGTGGAGCGTTCGGGAATGAGTGCCATCTCGAAGATGTCGCTGTTGATCCAATCGCGGCCCACTAACTTCTTCCTCACTGGGAAGATGCTCGAAACGGTCGTCTCGATATGGCGGTTGGTGATGGTGTCGGTGTAGCTGTTGAACTCCAACAGCCGACCATCGAAGGTGTATGAGGTGGTGTAGTAGTTGGGACTGTCGAGCTCTTTCACGCCGTAGTGGATCCTGTTGCCACGGTAGTGCAGTGGCATTCGGTTCCAGGTGGCAGTGATGGTGTCGACTTCGGTGCCGATGGTCTTGAGTTCACCCACAGGCGTCCAGAAAGCGTTGCCCGATACCGGAACATGATTAGGGTTGAATACGGCATCGCTTTCGTAGCTGCGGTAAAGCTGCAGATGCACGTCGCTACGGAGGTTGGTGTTTTGGTTGTCATCCCAAATTTTGACCACTGTCAAATCGATGGAGTCAGGGATGTGGGTGTTGGTGATGTCGTAGCCGTTGATGCTCACCTCGTAGCCTTCAACAGGATCATCACCTTCATCCACCGTATAATGGATCATTTGTCCGGAAGTTTGGCCGTCTCTGAAACGCTGCAGACCGGTGAAAGTGTAGCTCCAGTTGCCGTTGGCATCGGCGGTGACGGTTGTGTTGTCAATATTTTCACCATCAGCATAAAGGTAGACGGTGATGCTGGTCGGACGGAGACCGTCGATGTCTTCTTCGTCGTTCCAAGTCTTCGTGCCGCTGACCGTCACGGGCTCCTCCATATAGCTGTTCGTGATGTTGACGGTGATTTCTCTGCCGTCAGCACTGGTGTCGGGATCGGAGTATACCGGCGCTTCGTACTCGGTCACTGCAGCTTCGATAACAGAATAGTGGATGGAATCGCCCTCAGCGTTGAAGACGGGAAGCTCCTGAGAGGTGTACTCCCATTTGCCGCTTGCATCAGGCGTGCAGGTGATGGACTCCACAACAGCGGTGCCGTTCATAATGTTCACGGTGATCGCCTCGGGGCGCAGACCGGCACGGTTGTAGTTGTCCATCCAAATCTTTCTGCCTTGGATGGTGATAATGGCCGGGGTGACCTGGACGCGGTTGGAAATATCTTCAATGCTGTTGTTGATTTTGTAGGACGACTCGTTCGGGACAGAGCTCTCTTCGTAGTCGGCCAAATCTGCGTAGGTGATTCCTTCTTTGAACTTGGCTTTGAAGGAGATCAGGACGGGGTTTCCTTGGTGACTGTCCGTTAGGTGGTTGGATGGTACGGTCACGGTCAGGGTTTGTCCGCTAATACTGGCGCAAGAGACAGAACTGCCGCCGATGGTGACCTCAGGCGAGGAGGCAAACGTGAGGTTGTCGTCCAAAACATCGGTGATGACGAAACTGTTCAGCCCGTCCATCACGGGGATGGCAGTGGAAAGTTCGTAGTTGAACTCTTCATCCCAACTGCCCAGATAGGTGTGACTGCCGCCGTTAATGCTCTTCACGATGTCGGGAGTCGGAGTGTTGGTGAAGGTGAATCCGTCGGTCATGTCGCCTTCGGTCTTGGTCAGGTAAATGTTGCCGTCTGTGGTCGTCATGGCGATCTCCTGCACGGTGTATGCAATCGCCATACCGTCATTGTGTTCTGGCAGATCCTCGAAAACGCTGTCCCAGACGGTGCCGCTGAGCGTGATGACGGCGTCAGGAACGGGCGTGCCATCGGCGTAGAGCTGCAAGGTGACGGAAGCGCCTTCGGGAACCGTTTCGTCGGTTGTGTTCCACACTTTATGGACGGGAATGTCCACAGTGGACGGGATATGCGTGTTGACAAAGGTGTAGGAGATGTTGTCGCTGGTTGTGCTCATGACCAGTTCGTCAAGTGTGTAATCTGTCACGGCATTTTCGGTTACGGTGTAGCTGTAAGGTACTCCTTTGTCGTGGTGTTTGGGCAGGTCGGTCCAGGTGTGGGTCCAGCTGTCGTCGGCGCTCACCGTGACTGGCTCGCCGTAGTTTTCGCCGTTTTGCTGCAGGGTGTAGGTCAGGGTGGCAGGACGTTTGCCGTCTTGGTCGTTGGCGTCGTTCCACTCTTTGCTGACGGTCACAGTCACCACCTCAGGCGTATGGGTGTTGGTGATGGTGAATCCTTCGGTCGTGTTGCCGGTAATTTCCGTGGTGTAGCCTTCCGGAATGTTCACCTCGTCCACGACATAGACCACCGCTTCCCCGTTCAGCACTTTGTCCAGATGGGTCCAGGTGTGCATCCAGTTGTTGTCGATGTTCAGAGCGACAGTGCTGCCCACTGCCGTGCGAATCTCCTGCGCAGTGGCGCTCGTGGTCACGCGATAGAGTTGCAGGGCGATATTGGCGGGACGGATGCCATCTACGTCGTTCTGGTCGATCCAGACTTTCTCAGCCGTAACGCTGACGTATTCCAGCTCATGGGTGTTGGTGATGGTGAAGGTGTTGATGCCGTCTGTCAGACCAGAGCTGGTAATCAGGGTGGAATATTCAGATACGGGGGCCTCGGTTACACTGTAGACGATGGAGTCGCCCACCGCGTTGGCGCGGAAGACCTGGAGATTGCTCCATGCGTGGCTCCATTCGTTCTCTTCGTTGAGGGTGACGGTGCCGAGCGTTTCATCGTCGGCTTTCAGGGTCACGGAAACCGATGCAGGACGCAGACCGGCGTGGTCGTTTTCGTCCTCCCAGTTCTTGATCACCTGCGCGGTCATCGTCTCGGGAAAGTGGGTGTTGGTGACGGTGAGGGTGTCGGCTTCTGTGCCTGCGATGGTGCCATAAACCACAGTGTATAGTTCTGCAATGACCTCTTCGCCCTCATTGGCGAGGATAGTCTGCACCTGACCGTCAGCGGTCATCTTGTGCTCTTTCACAGTGTAGACAATCGGGGTAGTGGAGTGGTTGTATTTCGGGAGTTCCATGTAGGTGTAGGTCCAGTTGTTGACGGCGCTCAGGGTGACGGCCTCGCGGCAGAGGCTGCCGTCAGCGAAGAGCTGCACCTGCACGCTGGCCGGACGTTTGCCGTCGCGGTTCTTTTCGTCGCTCCAGACTTTCTTGACAGCCAATTTCGTGACTTCCGGAGTCATAGAGTTGCGGATCACGAGGTTACCTTCGCCCTGATACTCCACGGTGTAGAAGCGTCCGTTGGTGCCGACGGCGTATTGTCCGTTGTTCTCGCCAACCTCTTTGACGCTGTATTCGTAACGCACACCCTGCTGACCGGAAACGAAGATGTCGAGGTCGGAGAAGGTGTGCATCCAGTTGGTGGCGGTGCTAAAGGAAACGGGCGTGCCGACATTCTCCCAAACGGAGGCGTTCTCAGCCTTGCGCAAGAGCTGTGCCTGCACGCTTTCGGGACGCAAACCATCCTGGTTGTGACCGTCTTCCCAATCTTTGGAGACAGAAATGCTGGTCTTGCCGGGCGTGTAGTTGTTGGTGAAGTCGAACACGATGCTGTTGCCCGTTTTGGTCTTCACAGGATCGCTGGCGGTGTAGTTCTCCACGGCATTTTCAATCACACTGTAGTTGTAGAGCGTGCCTTTGTCGTGGTATTTGGGCAGGTCGGTCCAAGTGTGCTTCCAGCTGTCGTTGGCGTTCACTGAGACCGGTTCGCCGTAGGGTGCACCGTCTTGTTCGAGGGTGAAAGTCAGTGTGGCGGGACGTATGCCGGCGATGTTGTTGTCGTCGTTCCAGACTTTGTTGGCGGTCACCGTCACCACCTCGGGCGTGTAGGTATTGGTGAAGGCGAAGGTGTCGTTCACCATGACCATTGTTGAGGTGTAAGCACCATCGAAAATGCCGGAGGTAATCCACGTGTTCGTGGCGGAATCGAGTTCTTTGACGCTGTAGGTGACCTCTTCGCCGTTCTCTTTCTTCAAGAGGTCTTCAAAGACCCCATCGTGATGGTTTTCGGCGGCATTCACCACTTGCGTGGCGACCGGAGTGTTAGCGTTGCCCTTAAAAAGTCCGAAGGTCACGGTTGCCGGACGCAAACCGTCTTGGTCGCTGTTGTCATTCCAGGTCTTGCGGAAGGGCACGTTCACGCGCTCGGGCGTGTAGCTGTTGGTGATATCGTAGCCGTTGATGCTCTTTTCGTAGCCGGCAACGGGGATGGCTTTCTCATCGACCGTATATACAATTGTCTCTCCGCTGGTCTGACCGTCTCTGAAACGCTGCAGACCGGTGAAGCTGTAGCTCCAGTTGCCGTTCGCGTCTGCGGATACGGTTACGCTGTCGGTCTTCACACCGTCGGCAAAGAGGTAGACCATGATGCTGGTCGGACGGGAGCCGTCAATGTTCTCTTTGTCGTCCCAAGTCTTTGTGCCGCTGATCGTTACAGGTTCCTCTACGTAGCTGTTCGTGATGTTGACGGTGATTTCTCTGCCGTCTGCACTGGTGTCAGGAGCGGAGTATACGGGCGTTTCGTACTCGGCCACGGCAGTTTCGATGACCGAATAATGGATGGAGTCACCATCGGCGTTGAAAACGGGAAGCTCTTCAGAGATGTATTCCCATTTGCCGTTTGCATCCGGCGTGCAGGTGATGTCTTCTACAACGGAGGTTACGTTCATGATGCTCACGATGATGGCCTCCGGACGTTGACCGGCACGATTGTCGTTGTCCACCCAGCTTTTTTCACCTTTGATTACGATGACGGCGGGTGTGACGTAAACACGGTTGGAACTACTGTTAATGGTGTTGTTGATTTTGTACGAAGACTCATTCGGCACACTGTTGTCGATGTAGTCAACCAGGTCGGCGTAGGTGATGCCCTCCTTGAACTTGGCTTTGAAGGAGATCAGAACGGTGCTCCCCTGGTGGTCGATGGTTAGATGGCTGGTCGGCACGGACACGGTTAGTGTCTGTTCACTGACCGTGGCACAGGAGTAGACATGGCTGCCACCGATGGTGACCTCGGGTGAGGAGGCGAACGTCAGGTTTTGGTCTAAGATATCGGTGATGACGAAACTGTTCAGCCCGTCCGTCACGGGGATGGAGGTGGTGATCTCGTAGGTGAACACTTCGTCCCAACTACCGAGATAGCTGTGGCTGCTGCCGTTGACGCTCTTCACGATGTCGGGTGTCGGGGTGTTGATGATGGTGAAACCGTCGGTCATGTTGCCGTCGATCCGGGTCAAATAGATATTGTCATCCGTGGTCGTCATGGCAACCTCCTGCACAGTATAGTCAATGGCCCCGTTTTCATCATATTGGGGCAGATTGTTGAACTCACCGTTCCAGACATTGCCACTGAGGGTGGTGACGGCATTATGAACGGGAGTATCGTCGGAGTAGAGCTGAATGGTGACGGAAGCGCCTTCAGGAGCCGTGCCGTCAGTTGTGCCCCATACTTTGTTGAAGCTGATTTGCAGCATCGGAAGCCATACGGCATAGAGGTTGTTGTCGCTCATGCCAGGAGCAATAATTTCGCCCGGCTGGAAGTAAACGATCTCGCTTTGACCGGTGTAAATATTTATGCCAGAGCTGGTTGTCCAGCCAACGAACTGCCATTGTCCGTTTGCCGGGGCGAAATTCACATCTGTAACATCCAATAAAGTGTAATTGCCGTTGATGATCAGATTGTCAACATTGTGTTCCACATCTTCGGTGCCTTCGGGATAGTTGGAATGGTAGGTCAGGGTGGTGTTTCTTGTCGCTTTCTCGTATTGTGCGACGAGCGTGATGACTTGGTCTTCGGCGCCGTCCTCCGCATCATGCGCGGCATCGACCAAGAGGGGCGAACCGTCAGACAGAACGATGTCGCTTTGACCAATTCTCCAGCCGACGAACACGTGACCTTCTTTCTGTGCGACACCCTTCACCTCCGCCATCGAATTTCCGCGATAAGACACGGTGTCTTGGTTGTTGGCATCTAAATTAGCCTGTAAGGTGGTCGTCAAAGAGCCGCCGTTCGCCACATAAAGGATTCGGTAAGGCACTTGGGAGTTCCATTCCGCGTAGAGATGCACCTTACCTTCGGCATCCGCCAGATTCTCTAACACGGTAGGGGTAAGGTTGGTGTTGAAGTCGTACGCATTCGTGAAATCCGCGTCCGTGTACCAGCCGCCGAAAATGTAACCCTCTCTCTCCGGATTCGGGATTCTCAAAACTTTGTTGCCTATGATGACAAGCACTTCGGTGTTCTCCTCCCCATTGTTGGGATGGAAAACCACAGGGCACTCCACGGGCGTCCATTTGCCGTAGAAGTTGAGGTTCTTGTTCGGCATTGTCAGATCAGGATCGGTGAAATCCATCGGATTACCCTCGAACTCTTCGTTGTCAAACCATCCATCAAAACGCTTCAGCACACCGTTCTGCACCTCTGTGTAACCGTTCTGATAGCGTGCCGCACCGGCTCCGTTTGCATCATTTATGACAAAGGAGTAGTGGTCGCCGACATAGAAGGCGGTCTGGTCGTCCACCGTTGGCCAAGCACCGTTGGAGGCTGTGAATGAGCTGTTCCCGTCGTTCGGCACGAAGGTGATATGGTAGGGTAGAGGCTCGTAGTATAGCACCATCGGATTGGCGTTCCTGCCATCGTAGGTGAATCGGTAGCCCTCTTTGTTGTCAATGTAGTTTGCAGAGGTGTATTCCAACGGCGTGGTGATTTTAACTAATCGGTAGCCGTCTCCCACGTTGAAAAGGTTGAAATTGTGAACGTGAGGGTTGGTGGGCTGGTTGTTGCTGTTAAATGATACCGAATAGAGAATGGTGGTCTCAGTAGCAGTATAACTGGTGAGATCAGGGGTGTAATGCCGATATTCAAACGGATGCGGGGTCTGGTTGGCGTTGTAGTAGATCAAACACACTACGTCCATGCCGTCTGTCATGTTTTCCTGGGGATTTAGGTTATAACCCTTGTTGGTGTTGTTGAATACGGTCTGCCCTTTCTCCTTTCTGCAATAATCTGTCTTAAAATACCATCCGGCATCCATCAACTGTTGGATTACGGTGTTGTCCACCGCGGCATTTGCAGGATTGACTTCGTTCATGTATACGGTGCGGTAGAGGTTGTCCTTGAAGCGGACGGTGTAGACTTGTCCAGACAGAGTGCCGGTGGTGGGCAGTCCCTCCGGCAGGTACGCTTGATGGCTTGGTTGAACGGTCGTGTAGCCGCAGACGTTGAAGCAGTCGTAACCGCTTTCGCCGTCGCGGAACAGGAAGTGGAATCGGTACGTGTCCCGATTCTCGTAAACGCGGACCACCGTCTTGTTGCCGCCTTTGATGACGGCCTCTTCACTGCCGGAAATCCAGCTGCTGGTGCTGGCATCATATTGGGCGACGAGAACGCCGTCCTGCCACACTTCGATGGCATATTGGTCGTCAGCTTCGTCAGAAACGCCCAGTCTGCTCAGGTGGAAAAATTTGTCTCGTTTGTCCGTCTCGTATTGAAGAATGTTGTCCAGCATTCCCACAATGGAGATGCCAGGCTCGCCGACAAATCCGTAGCTTTGGTTTTCCTCATCCGAAGAGGTATATTTCACAGCATACTCTCCCACCACATCTTGTTTCTCCTGCCAGATTTCCACGGTGAAGGTGACTGGCACAGGGATCCATTTGGCGTAGAGCATGACATCTTCGGTGATCACCGTGTTGAAATTCCACTTGTTGGTGTAGAGGTATTCGCCGGTGTTTTCGTCCAATGTCGGTTTCTCGTACCAGCCGTCGAACCGGTATCCGTTGTATATCTCACCCTCCGTAAAGAGAGATGGGGAGATGGCGGTGCCGCCGGCGAAGACGTTCAGATTGTCGATCTCCTCGTCTGCTGCGCCAAGCCCCTCATAATCCACCACGAATTTCACCGTTTTGGATGTGGCGACTACGGGCACTAATTGGACGTTCTCGCCATTGATGGTCACCGTGATGACGATGTCGTCGTCGGAGGCGCCGAGCTCTTTCCAGCCGACAAAGCCATAGCCGTCGTGCATGGGCAGGTCGAAGTCTTCGTCATCGCTGGTGGGGAGTGTCACAATGGTGCCGTCTTCGGCAATGTAGGTCTTGTAGATGGTTCCCGTCGTCTCGTCTGTGTAGAGCAAGAGTGAGTAGAGTCTGTTGAATACCGCATAGACTTTGATGACCGTATCGTGACTGCCCTCGGGGATGGCGATGATGCTACCCGTCACTTGCGTCTGTAGCTGGTGGTTGGCATCTACGGTATACCAGCCTGTGAAAGGATGCTTGCTGTCGCCTGCCGGGGTGGGAGGCAGGATGAGCGTGTCGCCGTCGCGGACGATGAGTTCGTCGACTTTAGGCCAAGTGGAGCGCTCTGTGGACGGGTCGCCCACGTAGAATTCGTAGGTGTAGCGTGCAAACTTGATGGTGTTTCCGTCGTTGTAGCTCTTGCCCACGATGGCATATACGGTGAAGTGGTCGGTGGAGAAGGCGCTCATGTTGGTGCTGGCGTTGCCCACTACTGCGGCGAGCCCGTTGCTGTTCACGGTCACTGCTTCGTGGGTGTCGCCTTCAATGCTGCGCTTAGCGTAAAGCTGCACCTCCACGATTCCGTCGGGTTGCACCTCCTGTCCGTCCAGTAGGAAGGTGATGTCAGCGGCCACGGCGTCCACTACATCAAAATCCACGTCGCACCGCTCCTGTGCGGCGGCTATTGTCTGCTTGGCAGAGACCGGAGCGACGTGCATCTCGGTGCCTTCAGGGAAGACGCCTCTGGCTGCGCTTGCCACCACGCGTACCTCCTCGGTCTCGCCCTCGAAGTTAAGGATATCGAGGTCGGCCGAAGGTTCGGCGACCGGCTGCAGCTGCGGATTGGCTACATACAAAGAAGCCGTTTCAGACATGTACGGTGCGATTGCGCACGTCGTCTTGGAAACGGCTTCTTCTTGATTATTCTCATAAATGGGATTCTCGAGGCCCGGACTAGAACCACAGTGGATGGTGCCCCGTTCCAATGTCTCATGGTGCGGGTTGAAGCCCAAAAGTGTAATAAGGGCCACCAACATCAAAACATAGAATTTCTTTGTCATAATTTTATTAAACTTTTTTTATTTATTTCCTTTGTTATCAGGTAAATATAACGAATAGTATACTGTAATTTAAGGCGGTGCAAAGATACGCAATTTTTTTAATACGGCATACAATAGATGAAAAAACAGCCCTGTAAATTAGGACTGTAATTTATTGCTTGTCAATATTTTGTTAATATTGTTAGTAAATAATAATGAAAAAGGGCACCGAAGTGCCCCTTTCTGTTGGTTCGAATGTCGCTTTATTTCAGCAACTTGAAGAACTCGACCATCAAATCCCAGCACATCTGTACGGTTTTGATTTCGAGTTTTTCGTCGGGTGAGTGCACGCCGCGCAAGGTGGGTCCGAAGGAGACCATATCCATGTCGGGGTACTTTTCAGAGAACAAACCGCACTCGAGGCCGGCGTGGATGGCCAGCACCTGCGGCTCCTTGTGGAATACGTTGTGGTAGGCCTCCACGAGCACGCGCAGCGCTTCGGAGTTGGGGTTAGGATTCCAGCCGGGATAGCCGTCGGAGTTTTCCACATCGGCGCCGATCATCCAGAAGGTGGTGGACACCTTGTCGACGATGGCCTGCTTCTTGCTCTCCACCGAACTGCGTTGGCTGGTGGTGAACACCACGTTGCCGTCCACAATCTTCACGGAAGCCAGGTTGGTGGAGGTCTCCACGAAGCCGGGGATGTCTTGCGACATAGCGGCCACGCCGTGCGGGCACACCACGAGGGCGTTCAGCACGTCGATTTGGAAGGTTTCTTCAAAAACTTCCTTCACAGCAGGGGCGGGCTCCACAGTTGCCATCACGCCGGGATCGGTGGTGTGGAACTCTTCCTTATAGGTTTTGTCCATCTGGGCCACGTAGGCTTTCCAGCCTTCCACCTCCTCTTTGGGCAGGGCCACAATGGCGAAACCCTCGCGGGCGATGGCGTTGCGCAGGTTGCCGGCGTTAATGTCGGCCACGCGCAGATTGTGGTCGCTGTAGGAGTTCCAAAGGATGCGGGCGAGGAGTTTCACGGCATTGCCGCGTCCCTTGTTGATGTCGTCGCCGCTGTGTCCGCCTTGCAAGCCCTTCACCTCGATTTTGAAGAACTCACAACCTGCCTCCACGGGCTCAAACTCGCAGGGCAGGGTGGCCACGGTGTCTTGTCCGCCGGCACAGCCGATGAAGAACTGCCCTTCGTCCTCGGAGTCGAGGTTGAGCAGCATCTTGCCGTTCATGAAGCCGGCTTCCACTGCCTTTGCGCCGGTGAGGCCGGTCTCTTCGTCGATGGTGAAGAGTGCCTCGATGGGGCCGTGTTGCAGCTCATTGTCGTCGAGGACGGCCAGCGCCATTGCCACACCGATGCCGTCGTCAGCGCCGAGGGTGGTGCCCTTGGCCTTCAGCCATTCACCGTCGATGTAGGTCTCGATGGCGTCTTTGTCGAAATCGAACACCTTGTCGTTGTTCTTCTCGCACACCATATCCATGTGGGCTTGCAGCACCACGGGCGTCACGTTCTCCTTGCCGGGGGTGGCGGGCTTGGAAATCAGCACGTTGCCGACCTTGTCGCGCTTGGTGGGCAGACCCAATTTCTTGCCGGTCTCCTCCAGCCAGAGCGACATCTTCTCCTCGCGCTTCGACGGGCGCGGAATCTTGGTGATCTCATTGAAATAATAGAAAACCTTTGAAGGTTTCAAATTCAGCATTTCTTCGTTCATATTGTTTGGGTTTTAAATGATAATTCGAAATTGTCGGGGGCATTTAAAATGCGAGGGCAAAGATACAATTTTTTGGTTTATGGTTTAAGGTTTAAGGTTTATGGTTTGTGGTTTGTGGGGGAGTTGTAAAAAAAATGTATTTTTGCACCCATAATAATAATGAACCTCGTTATCTCTTCTTCTAGCCCTTAACTGTTAACCCCTAATCTTTAACCTTAACCTTAACCCTTAAACCCTCAACCTTAAACCAATATGGCAGACGACAAAAAAATAATCTTTTCCATGGTGAACGTCAGCAAGACGTAT
This sequence comes from Bacteroidales bacterium, assembly GCA_017633495.1. GTDB lineage: Bacteria > Bacteroidota > Bacteroidia > Bacteroidales > WCHB1-69 > F23-D06. The sequence goes on from JAGBPE010000060.1 coordinate 14,579, forward strand.
CCGCCTCAAAAGCAAGTGCTTAAGAATATCTACCTTTCCTTCTTCTATGGAGCGAAAATCGGCGTGCTGGGTTTGAACGGCGCCGGTAAGTCTTCTCTGTTGAAGATTATCGCCGGACTGGACAAGTCCTACCAGGGCGAGGTGGTCTTTTCGCCCGGATATTCAGTGGGTTATCTGCCTCAGGAGCCGCAAATTGATGACAATCTGACGGTTAAGGAGGTGGTGATGCAGGGAGTGCAGCCCATTGTGGATATATTAAAGGAATATGAAGAGGTGAACATGAAGTTCTCGGAGCCGATGAGCGACGACGAAATGAACAAGCTGATTGAGCGGCAGGGCGAGCTCACCGACCTGATTGAGCAGTACGACGCGTGGGAACTCGACTCGAAACTGGAAAGGGCGATGGACGCGCTGCGCTGTCCCGATGGCGACACTCCCGCCAAGAACCTCTCCGGGGGTGAACGTCGTCGCGTGGCCCTCTGCCGTTTGCTGCTCACTGAACCCGATATCCTTCTCTTGGACGAGCCCACCAACCACCTGGATGCCGAATCGGTGGAGTGGCTGGAGGCGCATCTGCAGCAATATAAGGGCACGGTGATCGCTGTGACCCACGACCGCTACTTCCTCGACCACGTGGCGGGCTGGATTTTGGAACTCGACCGTGGCGAAGGCATCCCGTGGCAGGGGAACTACTCTTCTTGGCTGGAACAGAAAGCCAACCGCTTGGCGATGGAGCAGAAGCAGGAGAGCAAGCGCATGAAGACGTTGGAGCGCGAGTTGGAGTGGGTGCGCATGGCCCCGAAGGCGCGTCACGCGAAGTCGAAGGCCCGTCTGAACGCCTACGACAAGTTGCTCAACGAGGACGTGAAGCAGAAAGAGGAGCAGTTGCAGATTTTCATCCCCAACGGACCGCGTTTGGGCAACAACGTCATCGAAGCGCAGCACGTGCGCAAGGCCTTTGGTGACAAGCTGTTGTTCGACGACCTGAACTTCAATCTGCCTCCCAACGGCATTGTGGGTGTCATTGGGCCGAACGGCGCGGGCAAAACCACGCTCTTCCGTCTCATCATGGGCTTGGAGCAGCCCGACAGTGGCGATTTCAGGGTGGGTGAGACCGTGAAGGTGGGTTATGTGGACCAGCAGCATACGGTGATCGACCCTGAGAAGACCGTTTGGGAGGTTGTCTCCGAGGGCAACGAGCAGATGATGATGGGCGGACGGCTCATCAACTCGCGCGCGTACCTCTCACGGTTCAACTTTGGCGGCACCGACCAGAACAAGAAGGCCGGGGTGTTGTCGGGCGGTGAGCGCAACCGTCTGCACTTGGCACTCACGTTGAAGTCAGAGGCCAACGTTTTGCTGTTGGACGAGCCGACGAACGACATCGACGTCAACACGTTGCGTGCGTTGGAGGAGGGTTTGGAGAACTTCGCGGGCTGTGCGGTGGTCATCTCCCACGACCGTTGGTTCCTCGACCGCATCTGCACGCACATCCTCGCTTTCGAGGGCGATTCTCAGGTCTATTTCTTCGAAGGCAGCTACACCGAGTATGAGGAGAACAAGAAGATGCGACTCGGGAATGAGGCGCCGAAGAGGATTCGGTATAAGAAGATTACGGTCATTTAATAGTTAGCAGTTAGTAGTTAGCAGTTGGGTAGGGACGTCACATTGTGGCGTCCTATTACGGCGTCTTGAGGTGATTGTCGGTGTTTAGAATCTTCTAAGGGCGCTTTTGTCAGGAACAGGATCGAGGGTGAAGATGGATTCGTCGATGACGTGGATGATGAGGATACCCTGTTGCTGTGCGTATTCATAGGCGTCGCGTTCGAAATTGACGGCCGCGATTGCTGCAATTACTTCTTTGTCTTTGTGCTCGGTGAAGAGCAATTTGAAACGTTGCATTTTGTCGATGTATTCATCGATGTCGGTTTTGCGGCAGTTGGTTTTGACCTCCGTGGCGATGGCGAGGTCTTCCCCGTAGGAGAGCACGTCCACCTCCATTTCCAAGTTCAGCGCTTTGATTTTGCGGTGCATGTCTTTGCAGTAGCGATCTACTGCGAATCCTGCTTTCGTGAACATTTTGTGGCCTTTGGGACCGAGGAGCCCTTCTACGATATGGCCGACCACGGAATGGAATTCCGCGGAGAGTCTGTTCACTGATTCAACGGCCTTATTGACGTTTTTCTCTAGTTTATCCAGCGAGGCCTTCCTTTTCGCTTCCTCTTTCTCCCATTTTATCTCTCTCTTTCTCATTTCCTCCTGGAACTCCTTTCTCCATTGTTTCCGTTCCTCTTCGTTGTCCTTTTTCCATTGTTTCCGTTCCTCTTCATTCTCTTTTCTCCGCCTTTTCCGCTCTTCTTCGTTGTTCTTTTTCCACTGTTCCATTTCCGCTTCGAACTTCTCGTCGCGTTCCTTGCTCCATCTTTTCCGTTCCTCTTCATTGTCCTTCTTCCATTGTTTCCGTTCCTCTTCATTCTCTTTTCTCCGCCTTTTCCGC
>JAGBPE010000061.1 GCA_017633495.1 Bacteroidales bacterium
CCTTACCCCACACTGCGCAACTTCGTTGCTTAGTATGGGGTTACTAGAATTGCGTGCTTTCTGCACGCTCAGTTTCCCAAAAAATCAAATCGAAAAACAAACAATTGATTGTAAATATATGAAAATCAATATATTATGTTTATTTTTCAAAATTTAACGCACCAGTACTAATAGAAAATGTTTAGTTTTGCAGCGTTGTTTGCTGATCTTGATGTTTAACGGACTTTGCACCAAGAAAGGCGACAAAGTGGAGAAGTAAAAAAAATTGAAGTTCCCTCTGATGGAAATATGAAAAAAGGATTCTGTATCATATTGTTGTTGTATTCAATTATCTGCAGCAGTTCAGCACAGATACCTGCAGGATGTAAAGTGATTCAATCCGAGGTAGTGGTCGAGCGAATAGATTCTACAAACGACTACATGATAATATGTGCTTTTAATGATGACAGAAAGTTCAAAATCGTCACAAGAAAAGTAGATAATGATTGTCGTAATATTTTGGTTGGAGATCGGATTAATTTGTCATTATGCAGTCTAAACTCTATGGATCCTAATAACATAATGCCATGCGATTGGAATTATGGATGGCCTGGGGACAACAATAATATTCTCAACGAAGTTGAATATGGATGTGATGTTTTTTTGACGGATGATATCTTTGGTTTATGCTTCACGGATGATATTCAGAGTAAAGAAGAATACCAAAAATACATCCGAGAGCATCCTTTGGAAGTAAAAGTGAGAGGGAAAAGAGCCAATAACGCACAGATATTTGTGCCAAAAGTGATTTTTCAAATGGATCACAAAACAATTGAAGATTCATTTGTTGTTAAAACACAGCTGCTTAAATCTTCCCAAACAAGACTGACTTTAAATTACGGTAAAAAGACAATAAAAGTAAAGATTCCCAACGACTTGATGAGCAACGTCGACTCAATCATGATTAAAACATTTTCTAATGTAGAAGCCAAAGTTGTGAACATCATCGATGCGTATGTATGTCAAGAACAATGGCCTGTTTATCATTGTTATCAATGCAATGAAGGTTATTCGAAAATAACAACTATTTATCTGTACAAAAATTGTGAACTGTTTCGGGAGGAATAATCTTCGATATTGTCGCTTAGTGAAAAAGTAAAAAATAAAAGTCCCTATACGTTTTTTTTCCTATGAAAAAAATCATATTCATATCATTAGCTTTTTTGGTCTTGTCTTTATGCTCCTGCCATAATAACAAGCCGAACCAAACGGATGGTTCTAACACCGCAGAACGACAAATAACGGCAGAAATGGCGTACAAAGGAGTAAACAACTATTGCCACAAAGAGTACGACTGGAGTATAGCGGAAGAGAATCCGTCCATCATGTATGTGGAAATGGGAGATGAGACCGACTCCACATATCAAGTGACATTCAGAAGCTATACAGGGGCTTTGGTGTACTTTTATGTGGACAAAACAAGCGGCACCACCCGAATAGTGGAGCGAGTTCCAAGTCTTGGTATCGAGGAAGAAGTCGGAAGCTTTAAATTGTCTGATTATACTGAATAACTGACTAAATTCCGCATTACAATGAAACTGAAGAAACGAAAAATCAAGTATGCTGCAATATTCTTTCTCTGCTGGTTTGCACTTTTGGTCATTTTGGTTGACGGCGTTCTGAAATTCCAGACGTTGGTTGATTATGTCGGGTCGTACGCTATTGTAGAGGTTGCGCTATGGTTGTTGGTCTTACTACCCACATTGGCAGTTTACATCTTCACAAAAGCATAAAGTGTTAACAATGCATGGACAAATCAGAATATCTCTCCGTTCCAAAGCATTTTCATAAAATCCAGCACATAGATGAGTTCCACCTCTCCTGATTTTCGGGTGATTGGGTCGAGCGAAACGAGAACCAGACGGCAATCGGGATGCTCATCATGGAAGGCTTTAAGGCCTTTCTTATGCTTAGTCTCCACATGCTCCGTCGATTTGATTTCGATGGCCACCTTTGCATCGCCGATGACAACATCCACCTCCTTTTGGTCATAGGTGTGCCAATAGGAAATAACGTCACGCTTGTCGTTGTACCCCTTGTAGGCGATGATTTCCTGCATCACATAATGCTCGAAGGCGTGCCCGTAATCGTCGGTGCCTCGCTTCAAAGAGTGACGTCCCATCAGGTAGTTGGCAAGCCCAACATCGAAATAGTAGAACCGCGGTGCCTGGACAATCTTTCGTTTGATCTCTTTCCTGAACGCTGGAATCTCATACCCGACAAGCGTATCATAGAGAATCTGGAAATACGATTTGACCGTTTTGGCCGATACTCCACAGTCAGAAGCAATATTGGAATAGTTCAGCATCTCACCGTCGGAAATGGCGGCAACCTCCATAAATCGTTCGAAGGCATCAAGTTCCCTCACCTCGCCCTCTTCACGAATCTCTTCGTCGAGATAGACCTTCACGTAGCCTGAGAGGCGTTTGGTGGCATCCTCCACCATATAGTGGCGGGGAATCATACCGTTTTGCACAGCTCGGTCGATTTGGAAGTCGGTCACCTCGGGCCACACAAGCGGATAGAGCGTTTCCGGTATGGCGCGACCTCCAAGTGTGTTTGCACCTGAACGTTTCAGTTTCCTCGAACTTGAACCGCTGAGGATAAAGAACAGGCCCCGTTCGACCATCAAGGAATGCACCACATCCAGCAATTCGGGGATTTTCTGTATCTCGTCCACTATCACCAGCGTGCCCGCAGGCTTGTCTTGTAGCGCTTCCCAAAGGGAATTAGGGTTTTGTTTAAAAGCTCTTTTCACATTCGGTTTGAGCAAATCATAATAGACTGCCCCTTTGAAACGCTCTTTCAACAAGGTGGATTTGCCCGTCTGGCGTGCGCCAAACAGAAACATTCCTTCGTCCAATTTGTTCTCTATGTCAAAAATTCTCTTGTACATGCAACCTTCAATTTTGTGGAGTACACTCCCGATTTTTTCATAAAATTCGGGAGTACGGTCACGAATTTATAATGTTTTTTAAGACTGTAAACATCATCTATTAATCTTTACTTCAATTAGTTAACATTATATAACGCTATAATTAGTCTGCAAAAATAAGATTTTTTCAAATATCCAAGCCAAAACCACAAAAAAATATTTCCAACCAACTGCAACCTTTTCATTTTTTTTGCATCCTGTTAATAGAAAATGTTTAGTTTTGCAGCGCTGTTTGCTTGTCTTGATGTTTAACGGACTTCGCATCAAGGTTGGCTGCAACGTGAAGAAGTGGAAAATAGAAGTCTCCTAAGATTTATGGCAATGAAAGTAACAAATCGACAATCGCAAGCCTTGCGCAAAGCTGGGCGGCCTGTAATGTTTGTTCTGCTCGGCGTATGCGTCTTATTGCTCTCTTCTTGTGCCATGATAAGAGGTTATAAAGCCGATGGCTTGTATGGTCCAAACATCTTCAGTTATGAGCATTGCGAACGCGATACCATTGCCAAAGGTGATCAGTCGTTCCAATTTCCTGTCGCCACCAAGAGGGCCGACTGGCTTGACACGCTGCATTTCTATAATGAATCACCCAATTGCGTCAATATGACGTTTGTGGAGGCAATGGACCAGAAGAGCAAAACGCAAGGGCTGCTGATCATCCAAAACGACAGCATCGTTTACGAAAAATATTGGGGCGAATTCTCCGCTGACCGCATGGCCACCGTCTTCTCAGTCTCCAAATCCATCACGTCGCTGCTATGCGGCATCGCTGTTGACGAGGGCTACATTCAAAGCATTGACGATCCTGTTACCAAATATCTGCCGGAATTGAAGAAGAAAAATCCAAGATGGGAGCGCCTTACTATCCGCCATCTGCTGAATATGCAGAGCGGACTGGACTTTGACGACTACTACGAGTTCTCCATGAAAGGACTGAAGTATGTCAACGCAATAGCGAAACTGAATTACGGGCACAGCTTGATGAAGCAAATCAAGGGGTTGAAATTCCGCTGCGAGCCAGGTACCGAGTTTCGATACGAGAGTATGACAGCGGCGATATTGGGTGTGGTCATCGAGCGCGCTTCGGGCAAGCGTTATGCCGACTATCTCAGCGAGAAGGTGTGGAAGCCGTTGCAGATGGAGTCGGATGCATTGGTGAATATCGACAGCCGAAAATACGATGTTGCACACGCCTTCGGTGGTATCACCCTCACCATTAAGGACTTGGCCAAGATCGGCCGCCTCTATCTAAACCACGGCGTGTGGGAAGGCAAACGCATTGTCAGCGAGGAATGGATACGCCAATCATCAGAATACGATGCCAGCAACCATGGCTACCATTTCAACTGGTATAACCTACGCTCTGAAGGTTACAACAAGTCGCCCCATCCCGGCTTTTACGCCCTGGGAATCTGCCAGCAGATTCTATATGTCCACCCTGATCAGAATCTGATTATAGCAAGGATGGGGATGTCTAACAACGGTTGTGCGAATCTTCCGGTGCTCTTTGAAACGCTGTGCCACTGGTGGAGGTAAACGAACGCCAGATTGAGGTATTTATTTTTGCCTTCCCCAAAAGCTTATCGTATGAAAAGATTATTCTTCCTCACCATTTTGTCGTTGTTTATGTTGGCTAGCTGCCATCAACGTTCAACCGGAACCGGATATTGCACTGTGAAAGGCACTGTCAAGGGCTTGAAAGACGGGACAAAACTCGTATTGCAAGACGAATTCCATCATTTCGAAATTGTGGGGAAAGGGGTGGTGAAGAACGGCACTTTCGAGATTCATCCTGACGTTTCGGCACCCACCCACGTGTATCTTTATACGAAAGATGATGAGCAGTTGAAGGACTTCATATTGTGGCAAAAGAGTGGAATAGCGCTGCAATAGTCGCTATTATGAAAGTAGTCAACAGCATCGGTAACACCCTGTTGCATTTCTGTCGGGAAGAGCGAATTGATATTGCATGGGCGCATGTTGCGCTATTACCCAAGCATCGTAGGAACCATACGAGCAGACACGCTCCCATGTGGGGAAGCCCAATGTGTCGATTAGCCACTTCAGTTTCACTACATTCTTTTTGAATGTCGCCGTGTCGCCACACTGCAGGGCGGCCTCCATGTAATTCATCTCTTGCAGGTGATCAGGGAGATTCCCGTCATACACGGAATCCATACGCGCATATAGTTCCAGCTTTTCACAGGGCGTCATGTCCGAATGGAACTGCTTGACGATGTCCGAATAAGCCTTCCATTTTTCCGATTGGGCATTGGTGACAAATGTGAACACCCAAAACGCCGCCAGCAGGATGATGGTCTTATTATGCATCTCGTCTGTTATTATTTCACTGGATGTGTTTTCAGTTCTGTCATGCCGTAGAGTTTCATATAGTCCGCTATCGGACCGAGGCCTATACTGGCTCGGCGCTCGTCGAGGTGCTCTATCTCCTCGATGGGGTCGAATGCGGTGATGCCGTCAATTGTTGTAAGTTGCGTGCCGTACAATTGCGGCTTTCCTTGATGTATCAAATCGCGGTCGGTCATATAGGCAATCCAGCTGAGGTCAAATAGGCCATTGTCTGCTGCTGGCTTGGCCTGCTCTAAAAACCAATGCAGAAACTCAGGCTCAGAATGTTGCGCAATATATGTTGCATAGTCGTTGCACAGTGAGCCGACCCTTGTCAAAGTGGGGAAGCCGCGTTCCGCTATAAGTTGCTTGAGCTCAGCCTCGTTGCGAACTTCCACCTCGTGGAGCGCTGCCTTCAGGGAATCCTCATTCTGGCTGCCATTGCCAATCGAGTTTCTCAGCGCCTGATCGGCCCGCGTCATTGCCAGCAGGCGGTTCTGATAGAGGGTGTCTTGATAGCCACGAGGCGTTACAATGGCCACCAATTCGTCCCAATAGTCCAGCGTATCAACACCATAGTTGGCTGCCTCGAGCTCCAATTGTGCCATATCAAACCATTTGCTGTTGACGGCACGAAACATTAAGCTCTTCTCATCCTCACTGCCGGGATTATAAGAATGTGTCAGCCACATAAAGTACATCATCGACTCATAGTCGGCAGATGTGATGCCGTAGGCAGAATCCATCAGACAATACGTGTTGTAGGCAGCCTTATATTCTTGCCGCTTGAGCGCGTCCTTTGCTGAGGACTGTAGCTTGTCGTAAGGCGGGATACTTGAGTGTGACTCTTGTGCCGACGCCACTAAACAAGCGGCGAGGGTGAATATTACTGAAAGAAAAAACTTTCTCATTGTCGTATCGTTTATTGTCTTGATTTATTAAGGTTTTGATAAAGGACGGCCTGTTCTCTCCGTCGTTTGTGATGTGGAAGACGCTTACGGTACGGAGGTGAGCGATGAGACAGTTGGCAGTTTGGGAGCCTCCACATTGTATTAGACGCGTGAAAGGGTGATTTTATCACTTTTAAAAGTGATTTTTTTACGATTGGTTTGTAAGTGGTTGATATTCGAGAGGTTTTGCAAGCGCAAGACAGTATGAGGGCAAGATGTGGATGTGAAATTTTTGTAACTTTGCACCGTCTTTTGTTAAAGACAAACAAAAATAGAAAAACAATGAAGAAATTAGCATTATTCACAGTCGCAGTAACCTTGATGCTGGTGGGCTGCGCACAGAAAAACAATCAAAACACCCCTAATCAAGGAAAGGAGACCCCTGAAATGAAAAAGACCCTGATCGTTTACTTTTCGGCCACGGGAAACACCAAGGCCGCGGCACAAAAACTGGCGGAAGAGTTCAGCGCCGACCTCTACGAAATCACCCCCGAGCAACCTTATACCGCCGCCGACCTTGACTGGCGCGACAAGACCTCACGCTCAACCATCGAGATGAAGGACAAGAGCTCGCGTCCCGCCATCAAAGGTCGTTGCGAGAACATCGCCGACTACGACACCGTCTGGATCGGCTTCCCCATCTGGTGGTATACAGCCCCCACCATCGTCAATACCTTCATTGAAGCGCATGACCTGAGTGGCAAGCTACTCAACGTCTTCGCCACCAGCGGCGGCAGCGACGTGAAGGACTCCTACAACGACTTGAAAAAAGCGTACCCGCAGTATAAGTGGGGCGAAAGTCGGTTGATGAATGATTAAGCATAAAGTCGCGGTCTTTGGGCCGCGACTTTTTTTGTATTTTTGCCGATTGAATAATCAAAAACAATTACAATTCCGAAAATCGAGTAATTATGACAGACCATATCAATTCAAAACGACTGTTCGAAATCTTTCACGAACTGAATCAAATACCTCGTCCCTCTCATCACGAAGAGCGGATAGCCGACTACCTTTGTCAATTTGCCGAGCGACTTCATCTGGAGTATGAGCGCGACAAGGAGAACTGCGTGGTGATTCGCAAACCCGCCACTCCAGGACACGAGGCGGCCGAACCCATTGCGTTACTCAACCACATGGACATGGTGTGCGTTGGGATGCGCGACCCGTTGAACGATCCTATCGAAGCTTACGAGGAGGATGGGTGGATGAAGGCCCGTGGTACCTCGCTGGGCGCCGACAATGGCATTGGGCTTTCGATGGCATTGGCGGTGCTCGAGGACGACAGCATCGTGCATCCTGCGCTGGAGGTCATCACCACCACGAATGAGGAAGACGGCATGTCGGGGGCCTCGCAGCTGGGCAAGGATTTTCTGAAAGGTCGCAAGGTCATCAATCTCGACTCGGAGGATTACGACACCATCACCACCGGCGCGGCAGGCGCTTGTTTGCAGTTTCATCGTATCCCCATGAAACGGGTGCCGGCATCCGACGGCAGCTGGTACCGCATCCGCATCGCGGGCGGATTGGGCGGACACTCCGGAGTCGATATCAACAAAGGACGTTGCAGTGCGGTGTTGCCGACAAGGGCTATCCTACAAAACATCTGTCTTGAGCACGACGTTGACGTAGCCAGCATCTTGATTGGGGAAGCCAACGCTTCGATTGCTTCTAAAGGTGAACTCGTGATTTGTCTCCTTTCTGACGAATATGCTGATTCTTTGAAGAAACAGTTGGATATCATCAATCAGGGGCTGCAAGAGAAGTTTGGAAGCAGTGACCCGCAAATCGCCTGCAGCATTGAGCAATGCGAAAAACAGGACATGGTCATCCCTAAAGAGTCTTTGAAGGCACTGTGTAATTGTCTGATACAGGTGCCTCAAGGCGTGGTAAAGATGAGTGTTGCGATGCCTGGAACGGTGGAGACCTCCAATAACATCGGGCGCATCGTGACTGAAGAGGACCACATTTTCGTCTCGACTCACACGCGCAGCTTCATCGACAGCGACATGGAGGCTTTGAGCAAAGAGATTGCCAACACTTTTGCCGCAGCCGGAGCTACTTCAGAGACCATTATGTCGGCTCCCGCTTGGCAGGAGGACCAGCATTCGTCTTTTCTGCAGATGGTCAGCGACACCTTCCAAGATGTGCTGGGTTGGCGTCCCCGCATGGTGGCGATGCACTTCGTGCTGGAGGCCGGTTTCTTCGTGCAACATTATCCTGGCATCCAGATTGCCAGCATCGGACCGCGCATCGTCGAACCGCACTCGACCAGCGAGCGCGTCGAGCTGAAGACCATCGACGACATCTGGCAGGTCGTGATAGAATTGCTGAAACGGCTGGCGTAATCAGGCAAAACAAGAAATAGAAGCATCGGAAGGCGCAGCCTCGGAGAGGCATAATGCACACAGTGCAATAATCACCACACAAGCGGAGCGCAGTATGGTGACAGACTGGCGGGCTCAAAGCCTCGGAGAGGCATAACGCACGCAGTGCAATTAACACCATACAAGCGGAGCGCAGTGTGGTGAAGGCGATGCGCATCCGCTATAAGCATCTCGGAGAGATGCAACTGTCACTCCTTGAGGAAGTACTCCTCTCTGATCTCAATGCCGTTCTCAACAAGGAATTGCCTGTACTCCTCAGCAAATGTCAGATGACGATGGTGCTCTTTCTGCTTGGCAATATACCCCACTATCGTGTCTTTGTCTCGCAGGTTGTATGAAAAGCCGGCATACTCCTTCGTCCATCCGTCAAAAAGCGGGAAATGAGGGTTTGCCTTGAGCCACTTGCTGGTAGAGACTTTGAGCTCTTGAACAAACTTGGACATCGCCAGGGTTGCGGGCAGGGATACGAAAAGATGCACATGATCAGGCATACCGCCGATGCGATAGAGATGGGCTCCCTTGTTGTTGATAAAACCGAGCATATAAGCGTAGAGCTCTCGTTCGTGTTCCTCGACTATGGCAGGAATGCTACAGTGTGTGCGAAGGATGATGTGATAAGATGTCTGTGTGTAACTCATAATTTTGTTTATTC
>JAGBPE010000062.1 GCA_017633495.1 Bacteroidales bacterium
ACGCGATTCTTGTAGGTGAACAACGCCACAGCAGACAATGCAGCAGTCATAAACAAGCAGAAAGCCAGGTAGTATAAACGGATGACGGATGCGCCGTCAGGCACCATCTCCTTCAGAGAAATGGAATCATAGACGTAACGTGCCATATCCGTGTCAACATATCCCAACGGAATGAAAATCAGCACGATAGGAACAATAATCGCGATTAAAAGGAAAATCGATTGAACTCTTTGAATCATAAGTTTTGGTTTTTACTGAAATGTTTTATTTAAGGTTATCGTAGGCATTTTTGCCCCCTTGCCCGTTCCATTTTTCGTATTGATATACGGTGTAAATCTCACCGACACGTTGGATGGCGTGCCGTTTCCGTAATCCATCAGGTTGCGGGCGAAATTGATGACGTTCTTGGTGTCGCCGTTCGTGAAAATCTTCACCAAATCCATACTCAACGGCACGTGTATCAGCGTGGTACTCTGCGGATTGATGATGGTGGTCTGCGTCGCACTGCTACCCTGCGCAATGGACGAACCCTCCAAATAGAGGTCGTAGTCGTATGCGCACAGCTTCGCAGGCTGCGTAGTCTCGTTCTTGGCGTTCACATTGATGTTGCACCCTACCCTGAAATCTTTATTTTTGATGGCTTGGTAGGCCTTTTGCAAATCCGACCACTGCAAATCGTTGACACTCTTGATGTTGCTCAAATTGATGCCCGCCCAGGTGATGTCGCTTACATTCGCCAGGCTGAACTTGCAGTTGATCAAATTGATCATCTGCGCAAGACCGCACCCGCCCATGAAGAGCGTGGTGGCGGTGATGGTTAAGATGAGGATGGTTTTCTTAAGTACTTTCATTGCTTTTTGTTCTAGATCCCCACACTGCGCTTCGCTTGTATGGGGTTAATTGCACTTCGTGCGTCTTGCCTCTCCGAGGCTGCTTAAGGAATTATCCTTTATATTACTACCCCGTCTTGCAGCACAATCTTTCGATCCGACAGCTGCGCCAGTTCTTCGTTGTGCGTGACGATGATGAAGGTCTGTTTGAAGGTGTCGCGTAGGACGAAGAAGAGGTCGTGCAACTTGCGGGCGTTCTCGGTGTCGAGATTGCCGGAGGGCTCGTCGGCGAGGATGAGCTCAGGATTGTTCATCAGGGCTCGGGCCACGGAAACGCGCTGCTGTTCACCTCCGGAGAGTTGGGCGGGCTTATGCCCTACCCTATCCGAAAGTTTCAGAAAATCAAGAAGTTCTTGAGCTCTCTTAAAGGAATCCTTTCGGCTCTTCCCAGCAATAAGCGCGGGCATCGCCACATTCTCCAAAGCCGTGAACTCAGGCAGCAGATGGTGGAACTGATACACAAACCCGATATGCTGATTGCGGAATTCCGCCAACTTGTCGTCACTCAGCTGGTTCAGGTTCACGCCATCGATAACCACCTCTCCCCTATCCGGCTTGTCCAAGGTGCCGATAATATGCAACAAAGTGGATTTGCCAGCCCCGGAAGGACCGACAATCGTCACCACTTTGTTGTTCTCTATTGTCAGCGAGACCTTTTTCAAGACCTGCAGACTGCCGTAACTCTTTTCGATTTCTTTGACCTCAATCATATTTATTTATTGTAGGGCTGTCGCATTGCGGCAGCCCTACATAGGTAAAATCGTTATTTTTTCTCGATTTCGGAGGCTAATCGCGTGGTCAACAACGGTACCACCTTGTTCAGATCGCACACGATACCGAGATCGGCAACGGTGAAGATAGGAGCAAATTTGTCCTTGTTGACAGCGATGATGAAATCGGATTCCTCCATACCTGCCAGGTGCTGGATAGCACCGGAGATACCCAATGCGAAATAGAGGTCCGGACGCACGGTCTTACCGGTTTGACCCACCTGACGGTCGTGGTCGATGATGCCGGCATCCACCATAGCACGGGAAGAGGAAACCTCCGCGTTCGGGAAGACGTTGGCGAGCGCTTGCAGTTTCTCGAAGCCTTCCTTGCAACCAACGCCACGGCCACCGGAAACGAGCACCTTCGCGTCGGTGATATCCACTTTGCCCTTATCGACCTTCACGTTCTCGACCATGCGGACAAGGAACTTGCTCTTGTCGAATTCGGGTTTGAAGGTGATGACATTACCCTTGCGGTTGGTGTCGCGCTCCATCTTCTGCATCACACCCGGGCGAACGGTGGACATCTGCGGACGGTGTTCCGTACACATAATCGTAGCCATCAGGTTGCCGCCGAAAGCGGGACGGGTCATCATCAACTCACCCTCTTCGGAAATCTCCAAACGGGTGCAGTCGGCGGTGAGACCGGTGGTGAGACGGGCAGCCAAACGGGGACCGAGATCACGACCGATGGTGGTAGCGCCGATCATCAAGATGCTGGGTTTGAACTTGTTCACCACTTGAGTGATGGTCTGTGCATATTGTTCTGTAAGATAATCTTTCAATTCGGGCTCATCGATGCAAATTACTTCGTCAGCGCCGTATTCAATGAGCATCTGAGCGTGTTTGGAGATGTTGTGTCCGGGGAGGACAGCCACCACCTTCTCGTTCAGAATACCAGCCAGTTCATGGGCTTTACCGAGCAACTCCAATGCAACAGATTGGATGACACCATCGCGTTGTTCTGCGAATACAAATACGTTTTTATAATCGGTTTTTTCCATTTTTCTGTTGATTTTGGGTTAGATGATGAATTTTTCTTTCAGTTTGCTGATGATGATACCGACAGCCTCTTCTGCATCCACTTCATAAACCTGACCAGGAGTCTTTTGCGGTTTGGTGAAGGATTTCTTCACGCGTGTCGGAGAACCCTTGAGACCCAAGCGGTTAGGATCAACGTCGATCTTGTCGGCAGTCCAGATTTCCACCTCCTTGTCGAAGGCTTCCATGATGCCCTTCACGCTCATGTAACGAGGTTGGTTAGCGGTGGCCAACACGGTGAGCACGCACGGTGTGGGAACTTCGAGGATTTGGTAGCCCTCTTCCGTCTCTTTCTTCACAGTGCAAAGACCGTTGTTGTATTTGAGATCGATTGCGTAGGAAACCTGCGGCAAACCAAGATGTTCAGCCATTTCGGGAGCCACTTGAGCGGTATCGCCGTCGATAGCCTGACGACCAGCGATGATCAAATCATAGTCAAGGGTCTTGATGGCACCGGCCAATGCGTAAGAGGTGGCCAAAGTGTCGGCACCGGCGAACTTGCGGTCGGTGAGCAGGATGGCGCGGTCAGCACCCATAGCGAAGGCTTCGCGAAGGATAGCGTCGGCTTGCGGCGGACCCATGGTGATGACGGTGACGTTGGCACCGTACTGGTCTTTCAGGCGCAGGGCCATTTCGAGGCCGCCCTTGTCATCGGGGTTCATGATGCTGGGCACGCCGTCGCGGATCAACGTACCGGTCTCGGGGTTGATCTTGATTTCGTTCGTGTTCGGAACTTGTTTGATACAAACTACTATATTCATAATGTTCTATATTCTTGATTATTTGAAAAGATTTCCGGCAATCACCATGCGTTGCACTTCAGAGGTGCCTTCGTAGATCTCGGTGATCTTGGCGTCACGCATCATGCGCTCAACCGGGTACTCGCGGGTGTAACCGTAACCGCCGTGGAATTGAACAGCCTTGGTGGTCACCTCCATAGCGGTTTCAGCGGCAAACAGTTTGCAGCGAGCGGCCTCCACAGCGTAAGGAATGTGCATATCCTTGTTGTAGGATGCCTGGCGCACGAGCAGACGGGCGGCCTGGATCTTGGCATCCAAGTTAGCCAATTGGAACTGCGTGTTCTGGAAAGCGCCGATGGCACGGCCGAACTGCTTGCGTTCCTTCGTGTACTTGACCGTCTCGTCCAGAGCGCCTTGTGCGATGCCGAGGGCTTGGGCGGCGATACCGATACGGCCGCCGTTCAGCGTGTTCATGGCGATTTTGAAGCCCTTGCCTTGCTCGCCGAGGAGGTTCTCCTTCGGGATGCGGCAGTTTTCGAAAATCAGCTCGCAAGTAGCGGAACCGCGGATACCCATCTTCTTCTCCTTCTTGCCGATGGAGAATCCGGGAGTGCCCTTCTCCACAATGAAAGCGGAGATGCCCTTGGTGCCGAGCTCCTTGTTTGTCATAGCCATCACCACATACACATGCGCGTAACCGGCATTGGTGATGAAGATCTTCGTGCCGTTGAGCACCCATTCTTCACCGTCCAAAACGGCGGTCGTCTGCTGCATGGCAGCGTCCGTACCAGCGTTGGGTTCCGTGAGACCGAAAGCGCCGATCCATTCGCCGGCAGCCAATTTCGGCACATATTTCATCTTTTGTTCTTCCGTACCGTATTCGAGTATC
>JAGBPE010000001.1 GCA_017633495.1 Bacteroidales bacterium
CAGGTTTCAGGCTTCAGGGTTCAAGTGTCAAGTTACAAGTTTCAAGTTTCTCGTTTCAAGAGGAAAGTTTCAGTTTGCAAAAGTATGAAAATTGTAAAGACGTAATGCTCCGCATCTCTACTATTCCCTTAGATTGCATTAATAAACTTCACGACCGCATCTCTCTCCTCCTTGCTGAGGTTGCGGAATTTCTCCACAGACTTGCGGGCGTCGCTTTGGGCGCTTCCGTGCCACATGATGGCCTCCACGACGTTGCGTGCGCGACAGTCGTGCAGACGGTCGCTGGCACCGGTGCAGAGCTCAGAGAGACCGCGGCCCCAAAGCGGGGTGGTGCGGCACCAACCTGTGCGGATGTCGTTTTTCATGCAGAGACGGTGTTGCACCATGTCGGTGTAAGGCCATATCTTTTGATTGGGATAGCGAGGCAGACGGCTGTCAGCCGTAGTGAAGAAGCCGTTGGGGTCGGTGAAGCGATCGGGACCGGTAGTCCAGCTGGGACGGTGACAGTAGGCGCAGCCGATTTCTCGGAAGAGCTGTCGGCCCTTCTGCACTTCGGGATCGTCGAGGTGACGGGCGGCGGGCACGGCCAATCCGCGGTGCCAAACCATCAGGTTGACGTAGTCGTCGTTGCTCATCTCAGCAGGCAGGTTTTTGTTCATCAGATAGTTGTAGATGTCCGTTTCGGGATTATCTGTGATGTTGTAATCGGGGAAGTAGGTGTAGAAAGCGGCCTGCACGTCCGGGTCTTGTGAAGCTTTGCGTGCGTAAGCTTCGGTCATGTAGTGGTAGCGGCGGTCGCCACGCGTCACGTTGGTGATGTTCCAGATGGCGTTCGCTCCGGGACCGTCTTGTAGCGGACCGCGAGAACAGGCGTAGGTGAAACGTTTTGGGTGGTTGGTGTTGCCGTAAAGTCCTGTAGGAGCCCAGTCGCCACCAGCCCACATCACTGGATTGAGCGGCACGCCGGCGTTTTGCTCACGCAGGTATTGCGCCTTCAAAGAGTCGTCTGGGATGGCGTCCAGCAACCCGGTGCCGTAAATGCCAATGGTGGACTCCAGCCGAACAATCTCGCTGCCATAGGATATTTGCGTACCGTTCGACTCCAACGGTACGTAGTAAGCCGAGGCGGGAATGTGTACTTCGGGGTAGATCAGACTGTAGGTTTCGCCGTCGGGGAAACGGTTGCCCCACTCATCGGTGTATTCCAGCCAAGTGATTTGGATCTGGCTTTCGTCGATGGGCGCTTTGAACGGCGGCACGGCCTTGGTTTGCGGCATTCCGGTAAGCGACGAGATGTAGTTGTCGTTCTGGTCGGTGACCACCAAGAGGTAGCCGTTGCCCCAATCGCCGGCAGCGTAGCGGTCCATGCGTTTGCCGTGTCCGTAACCTGGGTGACAGGCGATGCAGGAACTGCGGATGTATAGCGGACCTAATCCATTGAATGGCGGCGTGTTCTGGGTGAAGTCGCGCTCGAAGAGGTACTCTCCGTACTTGAACGCCGCGATGTCGGTGACCGCAGGCGCCGGATCCTCGTAAGCCGATGACGAACTGTTGAACGTCGTTCCCAACTTGCCACCCGCGTAGGTTTCTTCCTCAATCCACGACAACTCCGTGTTCTCGGGTTTGTTGCAGCCTGCTAACATGATGGCTGCCAATACGATAATAAAGATGTTTTCTATCTTATTCATAATACTAATTACAAAATTATACAATTGCTCCTGCTCTACCGAGCTCTTGTCCCGTTGGGACTGCTTAAGGAATAACTTTTAATTCTTAATTCTTAATTACTCGTTGTACGTTCTCAATGCCTCATTTACCTTCGAAAGCACATCGTCCAGATTCTGACAGGCTTCGATGGCAGCGGCATTGGCGGTGTTGGTGTAGTTGCTCACAAACGGGCGCGGCATAGCATCGATCTTGGCGAGTGCTTCGCGGATAGCCTCTTCCACCTCGCTGTCGAGCTTGCTGTCCATTTTCTTTACATACGCGTGTAGGGAGAGCTTGTCATTGCGCTGACCCTCGATGCCGCCGTAGTAGGCGTTCTGGATGCTGAGGATGTTGTTGTAGAAGTCTTCGATGGATTTTTGGCTGTAGGGAGATTCGATATAGTTGGGATCCTCACCGTTATAGGGTTTACCGATCTTAGAGGTGCCCACCTCGTCGGCGATAGTCTTGCAGCCGTCCACGATGGCCATGAGTCCGGTTACGGTGCTGGCGTAGGTGCTGCCTGGGTTGCCGGCCTTCTTGAGGTTGTCGCCGTAGCTGTTGTCACTGCCGTTGACGGTGGTGTTGAGTTCCAACTCCTCCACTTTGTCGCGATGCGATTTGGCAGCTTCGTCGCCAATCCAGCTCACCTCGAGTTGGAAGCAACGGTTGCGCAGATCGCCGGCTACAGCCACTGCGTAAACCATCTGCATATCAGTGATTTCGCTGGCGCTTTTCACCTGACCGTTGCTGAAGAGGATGTACTCTATGCCGTGGAATCCGAGCAGGGCGTTGCCAAGCTGTTCGCCCGCCACTACGTCGCCGTCCTCGCCGTCAAGCGCGGCCAGCATACTCGGACTGTTCATCAGGTTGTTGAAGGCGTCCACGTCCAACGGCCATGAGTCGATATGCGGGTCTATGCCGAAGTCGGAGGCGGCACCGAATAGGAAAGCCTCGCTTTTCTCCCACCAAGCGCGGGCGTTCAGGAAGGTTTCGCATGCCTTGTTGAGGTCGCTTTGCGAACTGCTGGCGCGGAAGGCTTCCAAATCGTTCACCAACTGGTCGGTGTAGTTGGCTAAATTGGTGTAAGTCGGCGCGATGGTGTGGTCCACATACTGTTGCAACACCTGTGCCTGTTTTTCGTTAACAAGGCTGCCGTTGCCGTGATTACAGCCGGCGGCCACGAATGCGATTGCCACGATGGTGGCGATGAATGTTTTTTTCATATCTATAGCTTTTTTGTATGTTCTGACCCCCACATTGCGCTTTGCTAATGTGGGCTTAATTGCACTTTGTGCGTCTTGCCTCTTCGAGGCTGCTTAAGGAAGTCTATTTTTTATGAAATTCTCTGCTGAACATCCCGGCCCACGTAATCCCCAGCGCGCACCACGGCTCCTGGTTGTATTGCGATTTCAGCAGGCGGATGCCGCCTTCGGCTTTGATGACAATCTCCTTGATGGGACTGTAGTTGAGACCGCCGCTCACGCAATGGCGGTCGGTCCATGCGTAGTCGGTCATGTTGTAGCCTGGGATGTAGGAATCGTAATACTCGTAGCGGGCGAAGAGGTAGAGCTTGTGGCGGTCGAGCTTAGGATTTTTGTGATGCTGGAAGACGTTGTATCCGATTTCGCCGCCTGCGCACCAAGCCGCCTGTCCCACAAGGGTTTGCGGGTAAGGCGCTTGCGAACTGTGGGGTAGGGTGGAGTTATAGACGGAGATGAGCTCACAGTCGGAGAGATGGCCGTATAGACCGCTGCCGCGCAGCACGAGTCCGCCGGTTTTGTAACTGAAATCGAGTCCGCCGATAACCGCCGTTCCGCGCACGTCGGCATAGCGCGTGGAGCTTTCGTCGGTGATGATGTCGTTGCGGAAGGTGTTGCCCACAAAGCCGCTGATGCCGATGTGCAACCCTTTGATGCTGTAGTTGTCAACGCGGGCGGCTACGGCTAATTTGTTGGCAACACGGAATTCGTAAGGCGATGCGGAACCGTCGTGTGCCCAGCCGGAAACGCTGAACATGCTGGAATTGAGTGATGGGATGAGCATCACGTCGTAACGCCAGTCTTGGATGCGGCCCCAAACCTCGATGCCAGTTTCGTGCCACGTGCAGGGGATGATCGTGTTCTCGCCTTCAGGACGATAGACACCGAAGAACTCGGTTGGCAGGTGGGCGTTGTTAGTGCCGCCAACGGGTACCACGATGTGGCCCGCGCGGATGTTCATCTTCCCACCCCAGAATGCCTTCTGTAACCAGAACTGCTCCAAAGCCACCTCGCCGCCGCGCTCGATCTCCTTTTCAAACTCCCCGGTTTCCTCGGCCTCTACCTCCACTGCCGACTCGGTGCCGCCGTGCTCGAATTCGATTTCCGTGTTGAAGGTCCATCCGTGCCCGAAATCATAGCCCAACATGATGACGGTGTGCGGCAAATCCACGCGCCCGTGTCCTTTCGAATCAGCGTAGTTGGCCGCATGCGAATAGCGGAAAACGTTGTCGCTATAGAAATTGTATTTGTAAACGGCCTCGCCGTAACCACCTATGGTGAGCGTGCCTAACGATTTGCCTTTTTTTGTGTTTTCGACTTTGGCGGTATCTGCACTGTTCTGAGCAATAACCGTCTGTAAACCAAAGAATAGAATGCTCAACGAAGCTAATAAAATCTTTTTGCTCATAAACTTGATTTTATAATGCAAAAGTGTGAAACTCGCCTCGGCTGCGATATACCCAATAATGGGGATTTGTGTAGATTCGGGTAATAATTATTGATGAGGTGTTGCGGTGATTCTAAATAAAACATATTTTTGCGCTTTGAAAAATTGACAATAAATGGTTGATCGTACGCGATTACACAATATTATAAAGATGTGTTGCAAATGATCGTATCAAATTTGAAATGAAAAAGTTAACGGCGAAAAGAACGGTTGTTGTGGTCGGCGGGGTTTTCCTCCTGGCGGTTGTGTTGTTTGCCATTTTCGGGAGGCATACCAAGCTGGCGGAGAGTGTTCGGCAGCAGACCGCCGTCATCCTCAAGAAGGAGTACATTCCCAATCAGAACGTGGATTTGGCATCGACGATGGCCTTCCAGAAAGCGGATTCGCTCTATGCCGATTTCCGTCAACATTTCCGGATGCACTACCAGACTATCGCCACTGCCACATTTCCTGACAGCAGCCGGATCATCCTTATCGCAGAACCCGCCCCTTTCCTGGAGCCCGACAGCATAGAGTCAATTTGCGACCGCTTCACCCATCAAACCTCCCAGCGAACCTTCAAGATCGGTTATGACGGACACGTCACCGACATGGTCATTCTGTTGGGAAATACCACTACGGAGAATCTTAACAATCTGGTAGCCAAGATTTCACAACAACAGTTTCTTTCCGATTATAAGCCCAATGCGCTTGATCTGCTTGACGGCACGAAACGTCACTATTTCACCCAAGACAATTTGGATTACCAGATCACCTTGGGCGAGTTTGACGACTGGTTTTTTGCCGCAGGAGAGGCGTTTATAGATGAAAAAGATACGGCTAACGACCTCACTGTCAGCGATATGTTCAGTCAGAAACGGCGCGGGGTGTTCTTCAGTCGAGAGCCGGGCTTGGTGGCCTGGAGCATTCGCAGAGACAGCGACCTCTCCAAGCAGACCGCCGATATTCGTCGTTTCGCACTCGATGCCGACCTGATCCTCGGTGCGTTGCGGGATTCCACCACCTTGGTGGTTATCGGTCGTGAGCGGGAAACCCCGTTGGAGGTTCTGCCGCCTCTGCGCGTGGAAACCGTTCTCCTAATTGCCTCCATCAGTAGCAAGGAACTCTCGCAAAGTCTGGATGTCAACGACTGTATGGCCGGCAAGATGAGCAACGGTCGTGACTGGTGTCCCACCTACCTTAGTCGCGAGTTGGAGAATACCGAATTGGGGCATTTGCTCACCATCACCGATGTGCTGCTCAAGGATTGGTCGGAAAACGGCACCATTCAGGAGGCCTGCTACCATTATCCCTCACCGGGGTATTTTCCGTTCGACCGTCCGCTTTTCAAGAAGTTGGGACTCAGTGAGTTGGTCTATAACTGGAACACTGCCAACACTATGTATGCCATCGACCTGCCTGAGTACACCATTTACACGCTCAACCGTACAGGTGCGCTGCCGGTCTCCTATTTCCATTCGCAGAACAGTGGTACCAGCGTCGGGGCGCAATACGAGCGGCAGGCGGGCAACTATTTTGCCCGCGTCGGCAACACCGATATTGCCCGTGTGGTGCAATATGTGGCTTTATACCAGCTGTTTATGGACAATGGCATCACTTATAAAGGCAAGCTTCTTCATTCTTCGTTCCCGTCTCAGAAGCCCTATCTGCTAACCAAGCCGTGTAAGGATTTGATGGATGTTCTCAAAAATCTGACCGACGGCCAGATAGATGCGATTTCCGATTCGTTGGCATCCCTCCATTTTGCGGCGTATGGCGAGGAGCAGGTTAACAAGCAATTGCGGCAGAACGAGCGCGACTACAACTTCACTTACACCGACGA
>JAGBPE010000063.1 GCA_017633495.1 Bacteroidales bacterium
ACGTTCTGAAAAACGTGGGCGAACTCTCCGGCGGTCAGCGGAAAAAGGCCGCACTCGCCAAAACGCTCATCGCCGACACCGACCTGCTCATCCTCGACGAACCCACTAACCACCTCGACATCGAGATGACCGAATGGCTGGAGAACTACCTCTCCTCCGCCAACATCACCCTGCTGATGGTCACCCACGACCGTTCCTTCCTCGACCGCGTCTGCAACGACATTTTCGAACTTTCCAACGGCAACTTGTACCATTATCGGGGCAAATACGACTACTTTTTGGAGAAAAAGGCCGAACGGTTGGCCAACGCCGCCGCCGAACAGGAAAAATTACGGCAACTCTACCGCAAAGAGCTCGCATGGGTACACACCTCCCCGCAGGCACGTACCTCCAAAGCCCGCGCCCGCATCAACAACTTCGAAAAGCTGCAGGAGCAGGTGAGCGTGCGCAGCGAACAAGCCCCCGAAGCCTTCAAGGTGCAATCCGAACGTATCGGACACAAAATATTGGAAATCAGCCATCTGGATTTCGCCTATCCCGACCAGACCATCGTTAAGGACTTCTCCTATATCTTTAAAAGAGGGGAAAAGTGCGGCATTGTAGGCAAAAACGGCTCCGGAAAGAGCACCTTCCTGAAGATGATTATGGGCGAAGTGATTCCCGACGGTGGCAAAATCACCCCCGGACAGACCATCAAGTTCGGCTACTTTTCGCAAAACGGGATGCTCTATGCCGGCAACAAAATCGTGCTGGAACTGGTGAAGGAACACGCCGAAGTGATTCGCATGGAGAACGGCAACTATATGAGTGCCAGCAATTTCCTGAACCATTTCGGATTCCCCTACAGTCTGCAATACACCTACTATGACGACCTCAGCGGCGGTGAGAAACGCAAACTGCACCTGCTCATCACGCTGCTGAAAAACCCCAACTTCCTCATCCTCGACGAGCCCACCAACGACTTCGATATCGACACGCTGAACCTGCTGGAGGACTTCCTCGGCAACTTCGAGGGCTGTCTGCTCATCGTCTCCCACGACCGCTGGCTGATGAACAAGCTAGTGGATCACCTCTTCGTCTTCGAGGGCGACGGTGTGATCCGCGATTGTTGGGGCAACTACGAGGACTACCGTCAGGAGCGCGAAAAGGAGCGTCGCATCCAGAAACGCATCGAGAAAGCCGCGCGTCCCGAACCGGTGAAACCCCAACGCGAACCTCAACCCAACAAACTGACCTACAAGGAAAAACGCGAGTTGGAAGCCCTGGAAACCGACATCGCCAATATGGAAATCGAGAAGAAAATTCTGGAAGAGAAGATGTCCATCGGCAAGGGCACGCCCGAAGATTTCGCCGAATGGGGCAAACGATACAACGAAATCAACCAGCTGCTCGACGAAAAAACCGAGCGCTGGATGATTTTGTCGGAGAAATCGTAGAGACGATGTGCACATCGTCTCTACAGCAACCATAAACCATCAGGCTGGTTACAAGAACATCGCCATATAGAGAGGCAAGTAATGGATACGATCGGTCGTTGCCACATTTGAATTACAGAGCACAATAGCATTGGCAATCATAGTTGAATCGTGTTGCAACGCATAATCCAATGAGGCGTGTTTTCGGAAATTTCCGCCTGATTTCACCTCAAGTATAGTAATACCATCTTCACCGGGTAAGATAAAATCAAGTTCATGCTTGCTTTTCCGATCGAAATAGTGCAAAGGGTATCCCTTCTTTACCAATTCATCGGCCACAAAATTCTCAGCCAAAGCCCCTTCATTGATATCAAGACTCCCGTTCATGACAGCAAAATGCTGACGTGGGAGACTCATATTGCAGAGCATGCCTGTGTCAAGAAAGTACAGCTTGTATAATCGGCGGTTTTCAACATTCGCCAAAGGCAAGCTTAAGGCATTTGTCTGAATGGCATAATATGCCATACCAGCATCAATCAGCCATTGTGTAGGATCTGCATATTTGCGGCGACTTGCCCCCTGTTCCAAATCAGCCAACACGAAGCGTTTGTCTTGTTTGGCCAATTGAGAAGGGATGGAGTCAAACACTCTCTTTACCAACACTTTATCTTTTCCTGCATACTTGGAGATGTCCTTTCTATAACCAGATATCAGATTATCTTGTGTTTTCACGGTGAATGAAAAATCTCTGTTTTCCACAAAATTGGAAACCACTTCCGGAAGACCACCCACCGCCAAATATTGCCCATACCTTCGCATAACCTGTTCGTGGATAAAATCCGGCACGATTCTCGTTGTGTTGTAAGAGTGTCTTAAAACACCTATTATCTCCTCCGTCATTCCTAACGCCATTAAAAACTCCTCGAAATCAAGAGGAAACATTTCCACGATTTCTTCCGAGCCTACAGGAATAGACGGTATTTCGCCTATTTCTTCTTTAGAATTCTCATCGCTTTTGTAATGAATGCCTAATAATGAACCTGACTCTGCATAATCATACGCGCCATCTTCCACCAAAAATTTTATAGAGGCTCTGGCATTGGGACATTCCTGTATTTCATCGAAAAAAACCAATGTGTCACCCGGCACAAAAGGGCCTAAACCCATTGCGGAAAGATTTAGGATGATGGTGTTTGCATCCAAATCTCCATCAAAAGCCCTTTTGGCTGAAGGATTCTTGATAAAATTAATTTCAATAAAGTGTTTGTAATGTCGGTGTCCTAACTCTCTGATGGAGGTGGTTTTCCCCACTTGTCGTGCGCCTTCCAGAAACAAAGCTTTCTTTTTTGACTTAACAGCCCAATTATCAAGTATTTTATCAATTTTTCTTTGTAGCATATTGCAACTTTTTTCCAGTATTTCGATTGCAAAAATACAACTTTTTTCCAATATTTCAATGCTGGAGTCGCAACTTTTTTCAGTAGAGACGTTGCGCGCAACGTCTCTACGCACAGCATAGCATGCAATGTCTCTACAAATAACCGTAAACCAGCGGAATCTTCAAAAATTTTATAGATTCCGCTGGTTTACGGTAAATTTTTGTACCTTTGCACAGTAAATGTCTTGAATCATATTTAATTGATTAGCAATTGTTATCATGCATTACTTCTACTCCCCCGATATATCCCAACCCTTCGTCACGCTAAGCAACGAAGAATCAGAACATTGCGTTCGGGTGATGCGCCACCGTGAAGGCGATGTGGTACGTGTCACAGATGGGTGCGGACACTTGGCAGAGGCCGTTATTGCAGAGGCGCATCCCAAAAAGTGTCTGTTGGAGATTCGTCAGCATATTACCGACAACCTCCTTACGCACAACGGTTTGCATCTGGCCGTTGCGCCCACCAAGAACGCCGACCGCATGGAGTGGCTGTTGGAGAAAGCCATCGAAATCGGCATCTGCTCGCTCACCTTCCTGCAGTGCGACCATTCCGAGCGCACGCACCTCAACCTGGAGCGTTTGCAACGGTTGGCAGTGGCCGCCCTCAAACAGTCGCAAACCACCTGGCTGCCGGAACTTCGCATGATGAAGTTCGCGGAGTTTATCCAGCAAAACACAGAAACACAAGCAGATAAATTCATCGCGTGGTGCGATGAGAAAAATCAACAACAGTTGGTGAACGCACCGCGCAACCATTCAGAAATGATATTGTTAATTGGTCCGGAAGGCGATTTCAGTCCGGAAGAGATTGCCCTCGCCCGCGAGTCTGGATACACAGAGGTCAAATTAGGAGACCGCCGTCTGCGCACCGAAACGGCTGGATTATATGGATGTCTCGTTGCCGGTCTGTAAAGACGTGATGAATCGCGTCTCTACGGTGTTGTCGTATTCATTTCCTTTACGGTTATTCTCATTTTTCCCAGCATTCAAAGACATAATACGTCCGAATTCCGTATTCGGGTATGTATGACCCAACGGTATCTCGTGAGCTCCAATAAGTACATTCCATAGCGGATTCTCGAGTGGAAAAAACTACACCACTAATAGGATAACCCTGAACACTGTCTGCTAATGCAGTATCAACGATGTCCCACGTCGTATACGATGAACACTCACACGAGTGAAATTTTCCGCACCCCGCCGTCATCAGCGTTGCAATAACCAATAATATGCAAATCGTTACATTCTTCATCATTCTTAATTCTTAATTCTGCATTCTTAACTTAAAAAGCGTATCCTATGCCTCCCGACACGAATCCTTTCATGCCGACACCAAGCTCAAAAGAGCCGAAGAGGTGTTCGCCGCCGGCCCGCACCCCGAAAGCCGTGAGCTGGCAAGAGGGATATACCTTGCTGATTTTTTCCCAACTGAAATACCCATAATTTCTCGCATTATATTGTTTTCCGAAAAAGAGGGAAGCACCTGCAGCAACAGCGGAATAAAGAGTCACGTGCGGACGGTTAAAGTAGGAAAACCGCAGTTCAGGCATCAAGGTGAGGCAATTCATCCTCCGTTGAGTGTAAACGGCGTCTGTGTGAAACGGATAGTCCGTGTGGTCTTTATAATAGGCGTAGTTCACCATAGCACCGGCCCAGAGCCATTTCGTGAGTCGATAGTGGTAGTTGAGCGAGAAAACAGGTGTGTTGCGGAACGCAAAGGCTAATCCGTCACCTGGATCAAATTCGTATTCTGTATGACCGCCATTGTCAAATTTGCGCAGGTTCATCAAGAAAAAGACACCAGACGGATCGCTGACCTCGAAACGGACTTCATGTCGGTGGTGCAGCCCGGCTTCCGTGCTCCAGTGCGGTTGAGCCTGCATCCGTTTCCGTTGCTTGTCGAAACTCTGGATATAAGCAATCTGGAAATAGAGGTGGTTGTTACGGTGGGAGGATTTGATATATCCTCCGGTGGGAGGAATAACCGATGTGCCTTCCATTGATTCTGTTCCTTGCATAAAATTAGTGGTGGCTGCATTCAAACCAACGGCAAAACGCAGAAAATCTTCATTAGGAAGCCGATAATAGAGTCCGGCATCCAATAAAATATCGGCATTGATAACATTCCTGTCATAAACACTATTATAATGTATATCCAAATAATCTTGAAAAGTGTATGTCTGGGTCTGTAGCTTTCCTTCTGTGTTGGAAAAACCTTCCACAAAAGTGTTGAGAGGAGTCCGGATTCGGACACCCGTACTGACTGTAAGCAAAAGATTATCACGTAATGGGTAATGAAATTCAATTTTCAAAGGTAAGGACAATCCGTATTTTGGTATAGATTGTCGGATGGTACTATTATCAAAATCAAGACTTATAGTTTCATAATGGCCAATACTTCCGAGATTCAGCCCTGCTGAAATCCCGAAATAGTCCGCGAAATGGTAGGAGAACTCCACACCGGCATGAAATCCGTGCAGAAGATGAGAGTGGGTGATTTCACCAGCTTCCCCATTTACATATTCTTGGTGAACAATGGGTTCTATCAAGTCGTACTGGATAGTATAGCCGAGGTGGAATCCGTTCATCGGATTTTTGAGGAGATGGGTTTTCTTTTGTTTCGGGTTATGCGCTGTGCTTGCTGCGGTGCTGTCGGTCTGTGCCGGCGACATCGCGTTCAACCCTAAGATGATCAGTCCGGCCAATCCATATTTCTTGATGCTGTCCATACTCAAAATCGTTTGCTGTTCATCTTTAAAGACGCTGCTTTCCCAAAAAGTTACGGTCTGATGCAGCAGTTTTTCCTTCATCGAATCCGTAAGCGACAGATTGTCAACATATTCCGAGCTGTAGAAAAGTCGTTCGAACTCTTCGCTGCGGAGATAGTCGGCGATGTTGAGCGTGTCGTGAACATGCACAGTGTCGTACACGGTGACAGTGTCGTAGGTCACGGTCTCGCGCTCCACATACACAGTGTCGCGGTGCTGGGCGGAAAGGGGTCCTATGAGAAGGAGCAGCAGCAGGGTGAAGAAGAGGTCTCTAATCATGGGCGCATAAAGAAAATGGTGTCAGTAACGGTGATGGTGTCATGTAGGACAACAGTGCGAGTGACGGGTATTTCCCGAATAATGACCACCGGAGTAGATGCATCATCCTGCGTCTGATGTAGAGACGTGTTGTAGCGCGTCTCTGCGGGCTCGACAGCGGCATTTGCCGTAACCGTCGTGTCCGAAACGGATAATTGTTCAGGTTCCTCTGGTTGTAGAGACGCACGGCCGTGCGTCTCTACAGGCGATGCATTTTCCTGCGGTGTGTTCCGTACCACCTGCCACACGCAGACCCCACCCGCAACGGTAGCGGCAGCGGTCATCAGGACGGCGGTCTTGTGGGTGGCGATGGCTATTCCCGCGCTGGCGGGCGAGGTGGCGACAGCGGAGCGGATTTCCGATTCCGACAACCGGTGTGACGGCGGCATCCGCAACTGCGACAACCCGGAACGATACAGCCGTTCGAGCTGGTGTGCGGAACCATGCTTCTTTATGAATAGAAGTATGATCATAAACAGTCCTTTCTTTTTGGATTCTTTTTCTTTGGATTTGGCGGCAAGCAGCTGTTGCAGGCGCATACGGGCGCGAAGGAACAGCTGTTTGGAGTTGGTGACGGAAATGTCCAACAGGTCAGAAATTTGCTGATGCGAGACGCGGTCAATGGCGTGAAGGTTGAATACAATCCGTTGACGTTCAGATAGTTGTTGAATCGTTTCCAACAACTCTTTTTTCGTGAATTCCGGCTGTTTGTCAGGTTCGTCATTGTCGTCGGGCAGGTTGCGGGTCAGCTCCTCTTCCAACGGCACCGTTTCCGGTCGTGTGCGCAGGTAGGAGACGCACCTGTTGATTGTGATGCGGGTCAACCACGTGTCGAAAGCATCCATCACACGACAGGTGTCGGCCCGCTCGATGGCCTTCAAAAACGCCTCGTGCGCCAAATCCTCCGCCGTCTGCTGCTCCCCGACATAGCGGTAGCACAGCCCCACCAGCCTGTCGATGTGCTGTTCATACTTCCGCTCCCAAAACTTCACCTTGTCCATTTCGCTTTTTGCAATATAATAATAAGACGCAAAAATACGAAAAGGTTATGGTACGGTGGAAAAAAATTTACTGCCGCACTGCGGCAGCCCTACATACGTTTGCAAACGAAAATGACCGTTGACCCGTAATTCACGGTTTACGGTGATTCCGCTGAACGGCGTTTTGGTAATCCACGGCATCCACAACGTATTCGACTTGGTGATCGTGGCGGTGTTTTGTATCGGTGGCACTCAATATATTCCAACATTTCATTAAATAAGGGTGTTTGTCAGCAGTAATCTGATCTGACAAATCCCATTGCCACGTTGTGCCGTCCGAAAAGGTGACCTGATGACAATAGTTGTTGGCGGGTATTAGTAACTCATCACAATAAAGTGATGTTGTGATAGACTCAAATTGTGAATCCCTCCCAACATACTCGTAAACC
>JAGBPE010000064.1 GCA_017633495.1 Bacteroidales bacterium
GCATCAACATCTCCACCTCGGAACTGAGCTATAAGCAGGCCAAATTGAACATTGCGCCGTCGGTGTCGGCATCGGCAACGCAAAACGTCAATTTCGGAAATTACGAGAAATCAGTGGGTTGGGGCGGCAACTATGGCATCAACGCCGGCATGACCCTCTTCAACGGTCTGAGCAACGCTAACAAAATCAAACAGAGCAAATTAGAAGTCGAGCAGTCGCAATTACAGTTGGAAAGCAACAAAAACAACGTCCGTGTCGCTGTGATCCAGGCGTTTCTCTCCATCATGATGAACGAGGAGTTGCTCAACTATCAGCAGCAGGTGCTGAACTCCAGCAAGGAGCAGATGGATCAGGGCAAGCAACAACTCGACGTGGGGCAGATTTTGGAGAGCGACTACAAGATGTTGCAGGCGCAATACACCTCGGACCTCTATAACATTGAAAACACCAAAAACAACATTCAGACTAACTATCTGACGCTTAAGAATTTGCTTTCCATGGATCCCTCCACGGAGATTTCCATCGTCCTTCCCGACAGCGCAACATTGTTCAAAAGTTTGGAACTGCCTTCGTTACAAGAACTTATCGAACGTTCCACCAACTATCTGCCAGAACTGAAGATGAGCGAAAACGAAATTGCGAGTGCGGAATATGACGTGAAAATCCAGAAAGCCAACTATTATCCTACTCTTTCGGCAAGTGCGGGTATCAGCACAGGCTACAACGGCTCCAACCTGACCTCACCCAACACGGGCTGGGGCACGCAATTGTGGCATGGTCTGGGCGAAAACATCGGACTGAGCCTCAACATCCCGATTTACCAGCGCGGTGCCGTCCGCAACAACGTAAAGATGGCCGAATACCGCGTGGAGCAGCTCGAATTAGAACAGAAAGAGACGGAATATCAAGTGAATCAAGATCTTCAGAAAAGCTACTTAGACGTGGCGAGCGCCCAAAACGACTTCGTTGCGGCGGAAGCCAAATCCGATGCCTACCTCGCCAACTACAAAACCTACAACTTGCGGTTCAAATACGGCTCCGTCACTGCCGTCGACCTCATCCAACAGCAAACCAACTTTCTCAACCAACTCTACAATTACATGCAGGCGAAGTACTCTTACGTGCTGAAACGGAAGATTTTGGATGTATACATGGGAATTCCCGTAACGTTATAGGAAACAGGTACGGGCAACCCCAATTCCCCTTCTTTAAGAAGGGGTGCCCGAAGGGCGGGGTAGTAATATAAAAACTACTTCCTTAAGCAGCCTCGGAGAGGCAACACGCGCGAAGCGCAATTAACCCCACACAAGCGCAGCGCAGTGTGGGGATGATAAGCCCACAAGTGTGGAGCTGACCCAGGCGCAGCGCAGTGCGGGGTAGTCAAAGTCAAAAGTCAAAGTAATAATCAATATGAAAAAATCAAAAAAACTCTGGTGGACATTAGGCATAATCGCGGTGGTAATTATCGCTTTGATCCTGATTTTCACCCTGAAGAAAGGCAAAAAAGGCGAGCTGCGGGTGATGACCGAGCGCAGCAGCATCGACAGCATTGAAGTGACGGTGACCGCCACCGGCGAGCTGCAACCCGTCTATAAAGTGGACGTCGGTACGCAGGTCTCCGGTATCGTGGAGCACATTTACGTGGACTTCAACTCCGTGGTGAAGAAGGGACAGCTGCTGGCCGAACTCGACCGCTCGAACCTCAACGAGCAGCTCACGCAGGCGAAAACCAGCGTGTCGAACGCGCAGAGCAACCTGACATTAGCGCAACAGCAGTATGACCGCATCAAGACGCTGTACGACAACAAAGCGGCCACTTTGGAGTCTTACGAATCGGCCGTCAACTCGCTGAATCTGGCCAAGAACCAGCTCAAGACAGCCCAGTCAGACCTGTCGCGCGCGCAGACGAACCTCTCCTACGCCACCATCTATTCGCCCATCGACGGCGTTGTCATGAACAAGGCCGTGGAGGAGGGACAAACGGTGGCGGCCTCCTTCAACACGCCCACGCTGTTCACCATCGCCAATGACCTGACCAAGATGCAGGTGGAGGCAAAGGTGGATGAGGCCGACATCGGCGAAGTGAAGGCCGGACAACCCGTGACCTTCACGGTAGATGCTTTCCCTGATGATGTCTTCACCGGCACCGTCAAGGAGGTCCGCATCAACCCGACGGTGACCGCCAACGTGGTGACCTACACCGTCATCATCGACGCGCCCAACCCGGAAAGCAAGCTCTTCCCGGGCATGACCGCCAGCGTGACCATCACCACCAAGAAAGAGAGCGGTGTCTGCATCCCGATGACGGCGCTTTTCGCCTCGATAGAACCTGAATCGATGAAGCTGTTGGAGAAAAAAGGTTTTACCTTCAAATCGCTGTATAAAAACCAGGAAGAGCTGACCCAAGGGCTGAAAGATGTGACGAAAAAGACCGTTTGGGTGAAGAGAGGGGACAACGCCTACGAGCAAATCCGTGTGACCGTGGGCCTGAACAACGGTGTCAACACCCTGATAACCGAAGGTTTGCGCGAAGGCGAAGAGGTGGTCGTCAATGTCAGCGAGGCCATGGAGGGAATGCCGGTCAAAGGTTCGGATGAAGGCGGTTCCCCCTTCAAAATGGGCCCGCCCCAACGCAAAACCCGGTAGGGACGTATCGCATACGTCCATACGTATCGCATACGCCCCACCCAATTCAAAAAACACATTATGGCAAAAGACATATTACGAGTAGAGAAATTAGAGCGCATATTCCGTGTAGGCAGCGAGGATGTGCACGCCTTGCGCGGCATCTCCTTCTCCGTCACGGAGGGCGAGTTCGTCAGCATCATGGGCACCAGCGGCTCGGGCAAATCGACCCTGCTGAACATCCTGGGCTGTTTAGACACGCCTTCCGCCGGCGACTACATCATCGACGGCGTCTCTATCAAAAACTTGAGCAAGAACGAGTTATCGACCCTTCGAAACCGCAAGATCGGCTTTGTGTTCCAGAACTACAACCTTCTGGCCCGCACCACAGCCGTGGAAAACGTGGAGTTGCCCTTGTTCTACAACAACGAGGTGCCCGCCAAGGAGCGACGCGACCGTGCCGTGGCCGCGCTGAAATTAGTGGGACTTGAAAGCCGTATGGAGCACATGCCCAACCAGCTCTCCGGCGGTCAGCAGCAGCGCGTCGCCATCGCCCGCGCATTAGTCAACGACCCCGTCATCCTGCTCGCCGACGAGGCCACCGGCAACCTCGACACCCGCACCTCCTACGAAATCATGAGTCTGTTCCAAGACCTTCACCATCAGGGCAAAACCATCGCGTTCGTGACCCACGAGCCCGACATCGCCACCTTCACCACCCGCAAAATCAAGCTCCGCGACGGACAGATCATCGAAGACGCGCCCATCGACACGCAGTCGGCTGCGGACGCGTTAGCCGCCATCAACCTCCAAAAAGAAGACTAAGCCATGAACATCGGAAATCTTATCAAAATAGCCATCAACTCGCTGTTCCGCAACAAGATGCGCACCGCCCTCACCATGCTTGGCATCGTGATCGGCATCGCGTCGGTCATCGCCATGGTCAGCATCGGACAAGCCTCCACCCAAAGCGTCAAATCGGAGCTCTCCACCATGGGCTCCAACATGATCATGATTATGCCCGCCCGTCAACAGCGGGGCGGTGTGGATATGGGCATGTCAGCTTCCAAATCGTTGGACAACAAAGACCTGGAATCCCTGGTACAGAACACCCGCTATGTGGCTGCCGTGTCGCCGATGGTGAGTTCCAGCAAGCAGCTGATCTACGGCAACAACAACCACAGCTGTTCCATCAGCGGGGTGTCGGCCTCCTACCTTGACATCCGCAAATACGAGATGCAGGAGGGCGTGATGTTCTCCGAAGAGGATGTGAAACGCTACAACAAGGTGTGCGTCATCGGCAAGACGGTGGTGGAGAAGCTTTTCACCAACGGGGAGAACCCGATTGGCAAGTCCATCCGGGTCGGTTCCATCCCGATGACCGTCATCGGGGTGCTGGCCTCCAAGGGGCAGAACGGCATGGGTAACGACCAGGACGACATCGTGTTGGCGCCTTATACCACCATCCAGAAACGGTTTCTGGGCATCACCTACTTCAACATGATGTTTGCTTCGGCCACCTCGGAGGAGGAATCGGAGTTGGCGGCCACCGAAATCACCTACATCCTGCGCAGCAACCACGGCATCAAGAGCGGCGACGCCGACGACTTTGAAATCCGCACGCAGGAGGAGCTGGTCTCCACCATCAGCTCCGTCACCGGCCTGATGACCACGCTGCTGGCCGCCATCGCCTCCATTTCGCTGATTGTGGGCGGCATCGGCATCATGAACATCATGTACGTCACCGTGACCGAGCGCACCAAGGAGATCGGCTTGCGCATGGCCATCGGGGCGCACAACCGCGACATCAAGCTCCAGTTCCTGTGCGAAAGCGTGATCTTGAGCCTGATAGGCGGCATCATCGGCATCATTTTGGGACTGATTATCGCCTA
>JAGBPE010000065.1 GCA_017633495.1 Bacteroidales bacterium
CCCGACTTCATCACCCGTGACCAGTGGCTGATGACCGGCATTTTGGACGGCACGGATACGTTGGACATTGTGGTCAACCATTGGCCTTCCAAGTCTGGCGGCGAGCAGCGGAGTCTTCCCGGACGTATGGCGGCAGGACAACTCGGTCGGCATATTGCGGATTCCGTGCTGCAGTCGCGTCCCAACGCCAAGTTCATCTACATGGGCGACCTGAACGACAACCCCACTTCGAAGTGCATCATGGCGGAGATGGGCACGAAGACCAAGCCTGAAAAGCTGACCCAATACGACCTCTACAACCCGATGTGGAAGCTTTTCCGCGACGGTCTCGGTTCATATGCTTACCGTGATTCGTGGGAGATGCTCGACAACATTATCATCTCCGGCGGTCTGGTGAATGCGGCTCCCGGAACCTACAAGTTCCGCTCTGCCCACATCTTCCGCAAAGATTTTATGTTCACGAAGACCGGCTCCTACATGGACTACCCCTTCCGCACGTTTGCGGGTGGCAACTACCAAGGCGGCTACAGCGACCACTTGCCGGTGTACATTGTACTGACTAAATAATTGATTATATCCCGTGTAGAGACGCGATTAATCGCGTCTCTACTATAACCTTTAACCCTTAACTTTTAACCCTTAACCCCTTAACCCTTAAACCAAAAATGAAACGACTGGTTATCATCCCTACCTACAAGGAAAAAGAGAACATCGAGAACATTATCCGGGCCATTTACGACCTGATTGATGTCCACATTTTGATTATAGATGACAATTCGCCGGACGGTACGGCGGATATTGTGAAATCGTTGATTCCCGAGTTCGAAGGCCGTCTCTTTATCGAGGAGCGCACCGGCAAGTTGGGACTCGGAACCGCCTACATCCACGGGTTCAAGTGGGGATTGGCGCGCGGCTACGACTATCTTTTCGAGATGGATGCCGACTTCTCACACGATCCGCACGACCTGCAGCGACTCTACGATGCGTGCGAAACGCAGAACGCCGATGTTGCGGTGGGTTCCCGTTACTGTCAGGGTGTCAATGTGTTGAACTGGCCGATGGGTCGTCTGCTGATGTCCTACTACGGCTCCGCATACGTGCGCACCGTGCTGGGCGTGCCCGTGAAGGACACCACCGCCGGCTTCATCTGCTACCGTGCGGACACTCTTAACGCCATCGATTTCGACAAAATCAAACATATCGGTTACGGCTTCCAGATTGAGATGAAGTTCACGGCTTGGAAGTTGGGCTTCAAGATTGTGGAAGTGCCGATCATCTTCAAAGACAGAACTTTGGGCGTTTCCAAGATGAGCTCCGGTATATTCCGCGAAGCCATCTTCGGCGTCATCGGCCTCAAAATCCGCAGCTGGTTCCGCAAATGGGAGCGTGTCGATAATCGCGCTAAATTAGCACAAAAATAAGAATGTTTCATGTAGGGGCGAATAATTATTCGCCCCTACAATTAATCTCATAATAATGGAATATTTCGTCGCGAAGACCTTTGCCGGACTGGAGACTGAGCTTTTCAAGGAGCTTCACGCTTTGGGCGCGGAGAACTGCCAGAAGCTGAGTCGGGCGGTTGCCTTTGAGGGCGACCTGGCGATGCTGTACCGTGCCAACTACTTCTGTCGCACGGCGTTGCGCATCCTTTGGCGTCGGAAACAGTTCACCTTCAAGACCAACCGGCAGTTCTACGAGCAGATCTACGATTTTCCCGCTGAGGAGGTGCTCTCCCCGGACGGCACATTGGCCGTGCACGCCACGATTGTGGACTCCATCTTCAATACTCCGCTTTATGCCTCCGTGTTGGCGAAGGACGCCATCTGCGACCGCTTCCGCGAGAAGTACGACCGCAGGCCTTCTGTTGACAAAGAGTACCCCGATGTGCAGTTCCATTTGCACGTCTACAAGAATGAGGCGCAGCTCTTTATGGACAGTTCGGGCGAGTCGTTGCACAAGCGCGGCTACAAGGTGCGCAACCATCCGGCGCCGCTCAACGAGGTGACTGCGGCTGCCATGATCAAGATGAGCGGCTGGAATGGCTCTTGCGACTTTGTGGACCCGATGTGCGGTGGTGGTACGCTGCTGATTGAGGCCGCCATGCAGGCGCTGAACATCCCCGCTGGCTTCTACCGCAGGGAATACGGTTTCTATCAGTGGAAGAACTTCGACCGTCAGCTCTGGAAGAAGGTGCGCGAAGAAGCCGACATCAAGGACGATGTGGCGATTAACTTCTACGGTTCCGATATCGACGGACGTTTCCTCGATATTGCCCGAGCCAATGTGCAAAAGGCTCGTTTGCAGGATTTTATTGTTTTGGAAAGACAAGAGATGCAGCGGTCTTATCCCGAAAACAAACCCTCTGTGGTGATGATGAACCCGCCATACGGCGAGCGGCTTTCGGTGGACGACATCAGTACGCTGTACAAGGAGATGGGCGATGCGCTCAAAAACCGCTATGCCGGTTGCAAAGCCTACATCATCAGTTCCGATAAGGATGCACTGAAGCATATCGGGCTGAAACCTTCCCGCAAATGGCCGATGCTGAACGGTTCGCTGGAGTGCATGTTCCAGGAGTATGAGCTTTTCACGGGCGACCGCAAACAACACGTAATTCGACAAAAGAACGCTTAATGAGACGCAAACTGCTGATAGTGACGTTTTTTCTCTCCGTTTTCGGAGCCGGATTCGCGCAGAGCAAGTACAGCAACGAGTTCCTGTCGCTGGGCTTGGGCGCGCGCGGTTTGGGCATGTCGAACACGATGTGCGCGCTGACCGATGACGTGACATCCGCCTATTGGAATCCTGCTGGACTCACCCGGATGGACAAGCGTTATCAGCTGGCGCTCATGCATGCCGAGTATTTCGCAGGCATCGCCAAGTACGACTACGGCGGAATCGGCTTCAAGATCGATTCTAACCAGGCGGTGGCCTTCTCCTATATCCGCTTTGGCGTGGATAATATTATGAATACTACGCAACTGATTGACGATCAGGGGAATGTGGATTATGATAGGATTACCTACTTCTCCGCTGCCGACAACGCCTTTCTGCTGAGCTATGCCTATGCCTTCCCGCAGGTGAAGGGACTTTCCGTGGGTGCGAACGCGAAGATCGTACACCGCAAAATCGGACAATTTGCCAAATCTTGGGGCTTCGGTCTGGATTTCGGACTGCAGTATAACCGCAAGGGCTGGCAGGCGGGCTTGATGTTGCGCGACGGCACCTCCACCTTTAATGCGTGGCGCTATTCGCTCACCGATGATGTGATTGCCGTTTTCGAGGAAACTGGCAACGAGATTCCCGAGAACGATCTGGAGTTGACCGTTCCCGCGCTGCTGTTGGGCGGCGGCAAGACTGTGGATTTCGGCAAGGGCTTCCACGGAACGTTCGCCTTAGGGTTGGATTGTACCTTCGATGGAAAACGCAATTCGTTGATTAAGAGTGATTTCGTGAGCGTGGATCCGCACGTGGGCATGGAGTTCGACTATAAGAAAATTGTGGCGTTGCGCATGGGCGTCGGCAATTTCCAGTGGGAACCCGATTTTGACGGAAATCAGAAGATGACGTTGCAGATCAACTTCGGCATCGGGGTCTGTATAAAGAATATTGTCACCCTTGATTACGCCTTCACCGATTTGGGCAATCTTTCCATCGCCCAATATTCACACATAATATCTTTAAAAGTAGCCCTTGATAAATTCAAAAAATAGCATCATGTCAGACAATCAGAAAACGATTACCATTCAGAAATTCCCCTTTTCGGAGGCGCAGTTCAAGCAGAGAGTAAAGAACGACACCACATTCACCTATACGAAAGATGAGGAGTTGGCGATGTGCAGAACCATTTTGGGGAGCATCGACTTGACCACGTTGGAGGGTTCCGACACGGAGGAGAAAGTGCGCAAGTTGTGCGACACGGCCATCTCTTTCCGCGACGATGAGAAGCAGATCCCGTCGACAGCTTCCGTTTGCGTCTACCCGCCGTTCGTGGCGGTGGCGAAGGATCAGCTCAAGGGGACGGGCATCCACGTGGCGTCTGTGGCGGGCGCATTTCCGTCAGGTCAGCTGCCCATTCAGCTCAAAGTTGCCGAAGTTACGTATGCTGTGGCGCAGGGTGCGGACGAAATCGACATGGTGATTTCGCGTGGCGCGTTCCTTTCGGGGAAGTTTCAGCAGGTGTATGACGAGATCCGCGCGATACGCAATGCCTGTCCGAAACAGAAGCTGAAGGTGATTTTGGAGACGGGTGAATTGGAGACCCCGCAGAACATCTACCGTGCGTCGCAGTTGGCCATCCATGCCGGTGCCGATTACCTGAAGACCTCCACGGGCAAGATCGCCGTAAATGCCACTCCTGAAGCATTTTGGGTGATGATGTTGGCCATCCAGCAGCACTATCAGAACACTGGTGAAAAGGTGGGCATCAAGGTCGCGGGGGGCGTCTCAACTCCCGAACAGGCATACACCTACCTGCACATTTGGCGGCAAAACATGGGCAAAGATTGGGTGACGCCGGACCTCTTCCGCGTGGGTACAAGTCGCCTCGCCACGAAGATTTTCGAAAAAATTCAAGAAAATTTTTTATAAGTGTTGGATTATAAAGAAATTATTGTATTTTTGCAGCCCGAAAAAATCGAATGATTTATAAACAAATTTAATAGTTACAAACTTTAAAAACACATTAAGATTATGACTAAAGCAGAAATTGTTAACGAAATTTCCAACCGCACCGGTTATGAAAAAAACAGCGTTCAAACTATCGTTGAGGCTTTCATGGAATCTGTGAAAAAAACCATGGTGAACGGTGAGAATGTATATTTGAGAGGCTTTGGTAGCTTCATCGTGAAACACAGAGCTGAAAAGACCGCTCGCAATATCTCCAAGAACCAAACTATTACAATCAAGGCTCACAATATCCCCGCTTTCAAACCTTGCAAGGACTTTGTTGAAGCAGTGAAGAAAAACACGAAATAATCATAAACATCAATCATTTTTCATTATGCCTAGCGGAAAAAAACGTAAACGTGCGAAAATGAATACGCACAAGCGCAAAAAAAGACTCAGAAAGAACAGACATAAAAACAGATAGTCTGTTTGCGCGGTATCAAACATTGAAAACTAAATGGCTTCATTGTAAGTCATTTAGTTTTCTTCTTTATGTATATGGAGAACAAACAAGAAGAAATCACTAAAGAAATTATCATCACTTCGCATACGAACGAAGTTCAGGTGGCTCTGTTGGAAGACAAGAAGTTGATGGAAATTCATACCGAGAAGTCCTCCTCGCAGTTTTCTGTCGGGGATATCTACCTCGGAAAGGTGAAGAAAATCATGCCCGGTCTGAACGCCGCGTTTGTGGATGTCGGCAGTGAGCGCGAGGCCTTCTTGCACTACCTCGATTTAGGCGTGAACGGCCGAACGATTAACGCCTTTGTCAGTCAGGCCATTACCACAGGAAAACGCAGCATCAGCAGAGTTCAATATCTGGAGGAAATCCCCAAAAATGGCAAAATCAGCGATGTGCTGACATCCGGACAACAGATTATGGTCCAGGTGGCCAAGGAGCCGATTTCCACCAAAGGACCCCGTATCACTACAGAAATTTCTTTTGCAGGTCGCTATTTGGTGTTGGTGCCATTTGGCGATAAAGTATCTGTTTCTCAGAAGATTAAGAGCAGCGAGGAACGCAAGCGTCTGCGCACCGCAGTGCAGAGCATCCGTCCCCGCAATTTCGGTATCATTATCCGTACCGTAGCCGAGCATAAGTCGGTGGAGGAACTCAATGCCGATCTGGACATGCTCCGTTACCGTTGGGACACGACCGTGGAGAACCTTTTCGCTTCGAAAGCGCCCGTGCGTCTTGCCCAGGAGGAGAACCGCATCGCTTCGTTGCTGCGCGACTTCCTCAACGACTCTTTCCATGCCATCTATGTGGACACCCCGGAGATTTACACCGAGGTGAAGAACTACTTGCATGTGCATGCTCCTGAAAAAGAGGAGATTGTGAACCTTTACAAGGAGAAACAGCCCATTTTCGACCATTTCAACGTTGCCAAGCAGATCAAAGGCTCATTCGGCAAGGTGGTTACGGTGAAGAACGGCGTCTACCTGATTATTGAGCACACGGAAGCGATGCATGTCATTGACGTGAACAGCGGCAACCGTGTGAAATCCTCCCAAACTCCAGAGCAGAATGCTTTGAATACCAATATGATAGCGGCTCAGGAGATTGCCCGTCAGCTGCGTTTGCGTGATATGGGCGGCATCATCACCATCGACTTCGTGGATTTGCACGATCCGGTGAACAAAAATACGCTGAACAAGGCCATGGCCGACTTCATGCGCAACGACAAAGCCAAACATACCATCCTGCCGCTCAATAAGTTCGGGTTGATTCAGATCACCCGTCAGCGTGTGCGTCAGGCTACCATCATTGAGAACACTGAAGTGTGTCCGACCTGCAAGGGCACCGGCAAAATCAAACCTCCGATTGTCATTGAGGACGAAATTTCCAACGCCTTGGATTTCCTGTTCGACAAGCAGCATGAGCCCAAGATCACCATCGTGGCGCATCCGTTTGTCTACGCTTACCTGACTAAGGGTTTCCCGTCCATCCGTACGAAATGGCGTTTCAAGTATAAGAAATTCCTCAAAATTGTTGCGAACCAGAGCAGTCGTTTGACGGAGGTGCACTATCTCAATGAGCATGGCGAAGATATAGTCCTGTGGAACGAACCGGCACGAGAATAGTATGACCGATTTTCCACCGGAGATTATGACCAAAATGGAACGTTTCTGCGCATGGCAGGAGCGTTGTGAAAATGACGTGAGAAGGAAGCTCGCGTCATTTTCTTTGTCTGATAGTCAAGAAAATGCGATTGTCAAGATGTTGAAGGAAAACCGTTTCGTGGACGACGAACGGTTTGTGGAATCTTTTGTGCGCAGCAAGGTGAAAGCCTCCTGGGGTCGACAGAAGATCGTGGCGGCGTTGCGAGCCAAGCGGATTCCCTCGGCGTTGATCGAGCAGTACTGCGCACAGATCCCCGCCGAAGACTACCAAGTGCAGCTGCGCTCCGCCATCGAGAAGTGGCAGCGCCTGCATCCCAATGTGGAGCACGCGAGAGAGAAGCTGATCAGGCACCTGCTCACCAAAGGCTACGGAATGGGGGAAATATTAAAAATACTTCCTTGAGCAGCCCCGTAGGGGCAAGAGCTTGGTAGCCAGGGGTGAGCGAAGCGAAACCCCTGGAGAGAGATATTAGTTAATAGTTAATAGTTGTTCGGGACGGTATGAATATGAAGAAATTAATAATTGTTGTGGCGACCGTAGTGGCGTTGACAGCAATAGTTTTAAGTTTCGCCACCAAGGGCAAATCGGCGGGACAGCTGAGCAGTTCGGCTACCAGCGTTAGCGCATCGGATTCGAACGCGGCATACGAGCTTCCGCGTTACACCCGTGCTTGTGCGCATTCGCAACAAATTGAGCACAAGGCATATAAGGTGGATTACAACGAGGAGTGGCGTCTAGCGAACTGGGTGGCCTATTCGTTGACGAGCGAGCAGACCAAGGGTCCGGTGGAGCGCTATACCAAATTCGATCCCGATCCGCAGGTGAAGGGTGCGACCGCACAGTGGTGGGACTACAAGAACACCCGTTACGATCGTGGTCATCTGGTGCCTGCCGGCGACATGAAATGGGATGAAACGGCTATGCGCGAGTGCTTCTACCTGAGCAACATCTGTCCGCAGAACCACGAATTCAACGAGGGCGACTGGAACTATCTGGAGAACCGTGTGCGCGGCTGGGCCAACTTCTACGGCAAAGTCTATGTAGCATGCGGTCCAATTGTTTCCACACATCCCGAAACGATAGGGGAGAACTGCATCGCGGTGCCAGACTCTTTCTACAAGGTCGTGCTGTGCGACATGCGCGGCACTTGGAAGGCCATCGGCTTCGTTTACGCCAACAACGGAACCCATCACAACCTGAACTACTACGTCCGCCCCGTCGATGATGTGGAGCGCCTCACCGGCATCGACTTCTTCTACCAACTGCCTGACGATGTGGAGGAGCGGATCGAAAAGGAGGTGGACTGGGAGGCGTGGAGAATCCGTAATTAGCTATTAGCTATTAGCTATTAGCCTTTTGCCAATAGCCAAAAGCCAACAGCCAACCCCCTCCCCGACGAATCCGATTAATTATCAATTCTCCATTCTCAATTATCAATTAAAATTGTACCTTTGCCCCGAAATTTCGAGACAATGAAAAACACCGTTAAAATCTATTGCAAGAATATTGACAAGGAAGTTGAAGTGCCGTGCGGAATCACGCTTCAGGAGTTTGTGGACAAGACCAAAATGAAGCCCGAAAACCCGTTTTTCGGTGCGTTGGTGAACAACAAGGAGCGCGATATGTCGTATCGTCTTACAAAACCGGCACTGGTCGATTTCTTCGACTATTACAGCACTTACGGGCGGAACGGTTATATGCGTTCGCTCTATTTCCTGCTCTTCCATGCCGTCGATACGCTTCTCCCGAAGGAGGTGAAGCTTCGCATCAAACACTCCATTTCCGGAGGTCGGTACTGCACGTTGGAGAATTTGGACGGTCCTATTTCCGATAAGCTGGTGAAAGTGCTTTACCTCTTCATGAAGGATGTGGTGCGCCGCGATCTCCCCTTCATCCGCGAGGAGATGCTGACCCAGGACGCCATCATGGCATTTCAGGAGCATGGACTGGAAGATAAATACGAGTTTTTCAAGAATCGCGACAGAATCTACACATCCGTTTACCATCTCGGCAAAAGCATTAACTACTATTACGGTTTTTTGCTTCCCTCCACGGGCTATCTGACCACTTTCGGTCTTGAAAAATACGAGGAAGGCCTGCTGCTGAAGCTGCCATCCAAGAAAAATATCAACGCGATGGCTAAAACCCGTACGTTTCCCAAGTTGTTCTCTGTCTATAAGTTAGACAAACAATGGGTGGAGTCTATGGGCGTGCCGTACGTTTTCAATTTGAACAAATATACCAACAGCGTCCAGATACAGTCCGGGGTGCTGGTGGCCGAAGCCTATCAGGAGAAGCAGATGGCGCGGGTGGCGGATATGATACACCAGCGCGGAGACGTGAAGATGGTGCTGATCAGCGGTCCGTCCAGCTCGGGCAAGACCACCTCGTGCCGCCGCCTGTCGGTGCAATTGGCTGTTCTGGGCTACTATCCTGTGCCGATTTCCGTCGACGACTTTTTTGTGGAGCGCGATGAAACCCCGAAA
Source organism: Bacteroidales bacterium (assembly GCA_017633495.1). Lineage (GTDB taxonomy): Bacteria > Bacteroidota > Bacteroidia > Bacteroidales > WCHB1-69 > F23-D06. The sequence continues at coordinate 9,280 of JAGBPE010000065.1, forward strand.
GATGAAAACGGCGAGTTTGACTTCGAAGCTTTGCACGCCATCGATTTGCCGTTGTTCAACAAAACGCTCAATCGTCTTCTTGCCGGTGAAGAGGTGGAAATCCCCACGTTCGATTTCACCAAAGGCAAAAAAATTTGGACAGGCAAGACGTTGCAGCTGAGGGGGAACGCTATTTTGGTAATTGAAGGCATCCACTGCCTCAATCCAGAATTGACCGCTCAGGTGCCCGACGAGATCAAGTTCAAGGTGTTCGTTTCAGCGCTCACCTCCCTCTCATTGGACCGTCAAAATCCGATTCCGACTTCCGATAACCGTTTGATTCGCAGAATTGTACGTGATTTCAACTATCGTGGCTATTCTGCCGTCGATACGATTCGTCGTTGGCCAAGCGTACGGCGCGGCGAGGAGAAGAACATCTTCCCGTATCAGGAGAACGCCGACGTGATGATCAACACCTCGCTGGTTTTCGAGCTTTCGGTGCTCAAACCCTACGCGATGCCGATTTTGTACGCCGTTCCGGAGACCGTTCCCGAATATGCGGAGGCTACGCGTTTGATCAAGATGCTCACCTTCTTCAAGACCATCCCTGTTTCTTCCCTGCCGGGAACCTCCATCTTGCGTGAGTTTGTCGGTGGTAGCTTTTTCACTCTTTGATGATTACGCTGATAGGTTCTGGAAATGTCGCCACCTGGATCGCCCAGCTGTTGCGGGATAATTCCCGCTTTCCGATAACGCAGGTCTATAGCCGGAAGTTGGGACATGCCCAAATTTTGGCTGAGCCGCTCTATGCGCAGGCGATTGATGATATTCGACAACTGAATCCTGATAATCAGATATTTATATTTGCATTGGCGGATAATGCCTACGAAGATATTCTGCCGCAGCTGCCGTTTACATTGCCGGCAGCCTTTATGACCTCGGGTACAATTTCATGCCGTTGTTTAGCCGAGTATTCCAAAACTTACGGGGTGATTTATCCTTTGCAGACCTTCACGAAGTCGCAGTTTATGCGCGGATTGACAGTGCCGCTCTGTTTGGAGTCCGATTACGCTGGTGACCGCAAGGAGGTGATGTGGGAATTGGCACGGAATCTCTCTCCCGACTGCTACGAAGTCTCTGAATCGCAGCGCGCCCGACTGCATCTGGCCGCCGTCTTCGCCTGCAATTTCAGCAATGCGATGTACAATGTGGCCTATAAGTTGTTGAAGGAAAAAGATTTGCCGTTTGAGATGTTGATTCCCTTGTTGCATCAAACGGTGCAGAAGTTGAAGACGTTGACGCCCGCGGAGGCACAAACCGGTCCGGCCGCACGTCGCGATTTGAACGTGATGCAGGCGCAGATGGAATCGCTCGACGACCCGAAATACAGGGAAATATACCAAATAATGTCGGAACTTATTATGAAATTTTAACATTTTTTATTTGTTGATTTCCAGCTAATTAAATGAAAAATTTGGTGGTTTCAATTTTATTTTGCATTTTTGCGCCCGAATTTTAAAATGGTTAACAAGTGTTTTTTAACATCAAAAAGAGACTGATGGCCAGGGCGATAGACAAAAGGAACCAACAACGTCCTTTTGATTATCAATATGCCGAAAATTTCTCGCTCGAAGGAGTAGAGAACCCTTGGGTGAACAATTCCTACTATTTTTCTGCCCATAATGAGAAAATGTCGTTTTTTGCTCGCTTAGGGAAGCGGGTGAATGTCGAGGAGACTTGGTTTGTGGTTTATTTGGAGGGTAAAGTCTATACGTTAAAGCCAGAATTTTTCCCAAACGGTCAATCGCCCATCGTTGTCGAGAAAATCGATGATCGTTGGACCCTTTCTTATCAGGGCAAGCTGAATGAAAACGATGAAATCAGCTTTCAGGCGACGTTTCGGGCCACGCAAAAGCCCATTGATTTCACGTGCGATATGCCGGCGGAGCGAATGGCCTCGGCTATTGCCAATGAAAAGTGGGACAAGGTGTTTTTCGATCGATTGAAAAATGTGAGTGGACAGTGCCATTATGAGCAAGAAGGGTTGCTGGAAGGACAGTTGACGTTGAACGGCAAAACCGTGGACTTCCAGTTGCCGTGTGTGCGCGACCATTCCTTTGGGAAGCGGGATTGGAACTACATGAACAACCACCTTTGGCTGATGGCGGTTTCGCCCGCTCGGCAGTTCAATTATTCGATGGTCTCCTATCCGGTGATGAGCGTTCTGGAGGTGGGCCATTATCGCGATGAGGCGGGCATCTACTATATGCAGCATGCGGATTTGGATTTGCAGCAGGTGAATAAGGGAACGATTCCACAGGAGCTGTCGTTCAATGTGAATTTTGATAATGGTCAGAAAATCAATGTTTTGTCCAAGGTGATCACCGGTGTGACCTACCATTTCCAAAACGGACAATATATCTTGCACGAGAATATCGCGGAATTTACTATTGACGGGAAAACATGCCGCGGTATTCTGGAAATCGGCTTTAACCGAGATGATAGCCGTTATTTTAACCAAAGAGATTTGAATAGTATCAAGCGATGAAAATATATTCATTAGGAGAGTTGCCCGAGGAACTGTATTCGGCAGTAGGAGGGAAGGCGAAGGGATTGGATTTGTTGATCAAACACCATTTTACCGTCCCGAAAGGTTTTGTGATTACTGAGATTGACCAAATTGATGAAGAAGCTGTATATCAGGCTTTTGATGCATTGAACGTGGGGCATGTGTCGGTGCGTTCTTCGGCCTCCAATGAGGATCAGTCTGCGGCTTCCAACGCCGGCCAGTATGAAACCTGCCTGTTCGTGGACCGAGCGCATCTGTTGGAGAGTGTCCAGAAGTGTCTGGATTCGTTGGAGTCCCATCGCGTACAAGATTATGCCCAGCATTTTGATTTGGGCAAGGGGAAGATGAATGTCGTGGTGCAGGAGATGGTGGACAGCGACAAAGCTGGCGTGCTTTTCACGGCCAGTCCGAACAAAGGTTCCGACATCTTGATTGAGGCGGTGAAAGGACAGGGAGAGAACTTGGTCTCCGGACAGGTTTCCGCTCATCAATACGAGATCTCCCGTAAATATTATCGCTCCTGCAGTGACGATTTGCTTGATGAAGCCGAAATTAAGCAACTTTACGAAATTGGGAAGAAAATCCGAACTACTTTTGGTGAAGAGAAAGACATTGAATGGGCATTGAAAGACGGAGCCTGGTATCTGTTGCAGATGCGTCCCATCACCACAGAAATAATTGATGTTGAGGAGTTTGATCGCGATGATGACATCAGCAAACATCTGTTCACCAAGCGGAATGTCGGGGAGATGATGCCGGGTGCCGTTACTCCACTCACCTTATCCACTTCTGTGAAGGCCATTGACTATGGCATGCGTTATATGCAATGCGTGGCAGGACTATATAAATCTCCGCATGATTTAGAGCCGTTGAGGGTGATTTCTTCCATTTCCGGGCATCTCTTCTTTGATATGGATTTGCTGTACTTGATGCATACGAGAGTCGGCATTGCCAATCCGCAGTCGATGAACTTGTCCATCATGGGCGAATATCACGACTATCCGCCCATAACCGCTCCTTTTGCCAGTCCCATTGTCAGGGGCATCAATTCCGTCAAATTTTTGAAGTATGTGATGTCGGGTAGGGGAGCGATGAAGAAGTTCGCCAACATGTTGACCAAAGTACACTTTTTGGAGACCGATTCTTATCGGGAATTATACAAAAGCATTGATGCCAACCTCGCTTATTTGGATGAAAGTCTCATCTACCATTACGCTTCTTCTGCGTATTCAGGCAGCGCTACCAGCACGTTGTATATGATGGTGGACAAGTATTTCCCCGATAAAAAAGAGTATCAGTCGTTCCTGTCGCATTTGTTGACCAATATTCCCAACATCGAGAGTGCCGACATTTTGTCTCGTTTGCAGGATTTGGCGATGATGATTAAGCAGCAAGCGCCAAAAGCGGTGGATTTTCCCGCCGACGAATTGTTGGCCTATATTCGGAATAATGCGGAAATCAAAGCTAAATATCAGGAATTTTTGGAGCATCATGGACATCGCTGCATCAAAGAGGCGGAGATGCGTAACAAACCGTGGCGCGAGGATGAAATTTCGCTGATGAACTACCTGTTGAGCATCATCAAGTCGCCGATGAGTTTAGTCCAGAAAGAAGAAAAGATAGACTATCGGAAAGAGTTCGCTTTCATCAAGAATCCGCTGCTGAAGGCGGCATCCATCAACTACGCCAAAAAGTCCAGACAAGGGGTTGTGGACCGTGAATCCACGAAATCGCAATTGATTAAGCTCATTGATTTGTTCAAAACGCAGTATGTCCGTCTGGCCGAGCTTTTGGTGGCCGGCAATCTGCTTTCGGATGCGGATCTGATCTATTTCTTGACCCACGAGGAAATCGGCAAACTGATTGCGGGCGATGCAAGTCTGCTTCCCTTGGCAGTAAGAAGGCGGAAGGCATACGCTATTCAGGAGGAGCTGTCGTTCGACGACACTTACATCGGAAAGCCCATCGCGGATCTCTTTGATGTGGAGCAGAGCGACGGCGTGCTGAAAGGCGTTCCGGTCTCCAATGGGGGGTGCGAAGGGGTGGTGCGAGTCGTCTATTCCGCCGAAGACGCCAACCAGTTGCAAAAAGGGGAGATTATGGTGGTGCGATTCACCGATGTGGGCTGGACACCCTATTATTCCATCGTCAACGGTTTGATTACGGAAATTGGCTCGTCATTGTCGCACGGAGCCGTGGTGGCGCGAGAATACGGTCTGCCCACCATCGTGAATGTGAAGGGTGCCACCAAAATCCTGAAAAACGGCGATTACATCAAAATGGATGCCAGCAAGGGGACTGTGGTCATTGAAAAAAAATAATACTTTTGCGCCCACATTAAATTAGAACAGATGAAGAAAATTATTACCGTATTGTTTTTCTTCTGCGCTTTTATGGGCTGGTCGCAAACGCCTCTGCTTACCACTAAGTGGAACCAGGGATATCCGTACAATATCCTTTGTCCGGCCGACCCGTATGAGAATTACGCCCGTTGTTACACGGGGTGCCCTGCTACGGCTATGGGGCAGATTCTCAATCATTTGCGGACGACGCAGAACACTCGTTTCGACGACAGTGATGACTATACTGCCAATTACGCCGGTCGGCAATTCCACATCGATGACGATTGGGATACTTATCAATTCCCCTCATTTCCGCAGCTGAACGTGTTGCTGGATTCGGCGGATGCTGCCTTCCAGCGCGGTGAGGTGCTTTCCGACTCGTTGGTGGCTGCTGTGATTTTCGCGAGCGGGGTGGCTTGTGAACAGGTTTATACCGCTTCGTCGTCATACGGTTCCGGCACTTTTTCAGTGTATCAGGCTTTTGATGCTTACCATCGTTTTGGCTTTACGGACAGCCAGCTCTTTCAGGAGCCCGATTCCACCATGTACGCCATCTTGATTTCCAATTTGCAATACGGTTATCCTGCCCATCTGGCCGTTGAAAATCCTGAAGGGACGAGCGGTCACAATGTGGTGGTGGATGGCTATCGCGAAAGTGACGGCAAGTTTCACATCAACTTTGGCTGGGGCGGGTCTAAGGACAATTGGTACCACCTTCCCGATCCCAATGGCTTTTCCTACGGCTGGACAAAGATTGAGGGCATTATTGTGAATATCATTCCGACCACCACGGCTGTTCAAGAGTTCTCCAGCCAGCAGCCGCTTACAGTGTATCCCAACCCCGTTTCAGACGTTCTCTTCATCAAAGATCTTCCTTGCGAAGCGGTTGATTATGCCATTTTCGATGTCTTGGGCAGAATGGTAGCTGACGGCTCAACCGAAGGCACCCTCTCCGTCGCGGGACTGGAAAAGGGGATTTATATTTTGCAAGTCAAGGGAGAAAAGCTTCTTAAAACTGCGAAGTTTGTGGTGAAATAGGGTCCTTCCTCGCAGGTCCTATATTTTCGGTTCGTCGAATTCGAAGCTGATGTCTTGTGTGGTGTCGCCGCGTTGGATGGTGAGAGTTACGCCCGTCAATCCATCGAAGATCGTGCGGCGTTCTTCAAAGCTGATGTCATTCACGCTGCGTCCGTTGACGGCGGTGATATGGTCCCCTTTTCTCAAGCCCGCTTTTTCTGCATTGGATTGCGCATAAAGTCCGTTGACTACCCAGTAGCCGAGCGTGCGGCTGCGGTCGGTGTAGCCAAAACCACGCACTGGGCTTTTGAAAGGTTCGTCGAATTCTTTGTTCGGTTTTAAATAGAGCCGCTCGCCCGAGAGGTCGATGATCATGTCGAATCGCTCCCAAATCTCATTACCGATAATGGCGATGTGTTCTCTTTTAGAGAGTGCTCCGCCCGTGTTGTTGCTGAAATCCATCGTCACACTGTCAAGGGAAAAAGGACCTATGGTGACATTGGTTGCCCGGAAATCGCAGCTGGACGATTCCCCACCTATGCCTTCGTTGAAACTGGTGTAGTGGAGGAGCGGGGAAAGCTCGCTCAGCGAGTATTGTTTGGCCACATCGCTTGTCAAGGTGACGGAACCGCCGCTGCCGAGGTCTATCAAAGCCTCTCCTTGGATGGTTTTTCCATCCCTGACAGTAACAGCAAGCGGCACATAGATACGGATCTTATCGTAACGTATGGGGATGGACGTGAAGCCTGTCGTGTCGCCTGGCTGGTCCCAAAACCCCATCTGCTCATCCAAATAGTGGATGGCAATCACCTTGCCTCCCATTTCGTCAATGCCGAGGATGCCATCGGCATAGTCGCCCACAATCGGTTTCAGTTGAATGATAGGGGAAATGTGGCTCAGGTGCTCCTTCTCATCGACTGTGTAGGTCAGCTCATCAACGATGACACGCACTGTTTCCTCGTTGTTTCCTGCACCGCCCATCTGAGCTTTCCAAATTTGTTTATACTCTATTCCGCTGTCAGCCAAAAAAGTGCTGTCCATACAGGTGTAGGGCGAGCCGGTGTCAAAAACCAGAGAGGCCGGATGCCCGTTAATTTTGGAATGAAGATACAGGTGCCTGAAATAGTAGCTAACCCTCATCAGATGTTGCTGCCCGAGGACGCTTCCGAGACAAAGCACTGCGGCAATCAGGGCGAAAAGGCGTTTTTTCATAAAGGGTGATTTTTGGCGGCAAAAATACACTTTTAGATGGTTATTTACGATAAGCGATTTTTATTTTTCCCGTTCGCAAAAGGTGACGTGCACGGTGTCGCCGAAGCTCTTGCCAATCTGTTTGCGGATGTCTTTCCGCACTCCGATGATGTAGCACGGCGTACCCATCTTCACGATTTGTCCGTCGTAGGGCACTCCGTCGAAGGTTGCGTGCACCAACAGCCGCCCTTTGCCGAACATCGCCTTGATGTCGAACGGCACTTCCACATAGGCGGCGTCCATCTCCTCGTTTTGCAGGATCACCGCGTTGAATTCCAATTTTGTGATGGGATTGGGCATAGGGCTTAGAAACTGTAACCGAGGCCGATGCCGAAGACCGATTTGAACTGCACGCGCTCTTTTTCGACACCTTCCTTGTCCTTTACAAAGACACCGTTGTAGTACTTCAAGTTAGTGGCCAATGTCACGTTCAGCACTTTCAGGAACTGATAGGAGATGAGAAAGTCCCATTCCACATCGAAATTGCCGAAATGGCGGTTTAAGTTCGAATATCGGAAATACTGATTGTAGGTCTCGCCAGGGTGGGCCTGCTCATAGGCCTCTTTAATGTCGAATCCTCTTCCTTGATAAGGGGTGTAAAGCCAAAGCGAGGAACTGAGTGTCAGATTTTTGTATTTGTAATCAATGGTGCCTTTGAGGGAGAGACCTAACTCGGCGCGACAGCTGCGCCAATCGATAACGGGGGTGCCGTCATCCGTCATGATGACTTTGTAGGTGCCGTATTTGGTTTGCATTTCCCGACGGAAGTCCACATACTCTTCCGGAACAGGTTGTCCTGCCGCCTCCATGGCCGCCAAATACTCTTCGGTATATTTCCTGTTGTCCGCATCGTTCACGTATGCCGTGATGAGGGCGCCCGCAAGCGGTGAGACATAGACCGAAAAGTCGCAACTGCCGACCGATTTCTTCCAGTCAATACCCAACGACAATTCGGAGTTTGACGGACAAAGCCAATTGGAAACCACCGGGTCATATTTTCCTTTGTTGTATTTGCGACCAATGGCATATTGGCTCTTGAAACTGCCTGACGCAGTCAAGTACAAATTATCCTTGATTTTCCAGCCTAACTTGGTGTTGAACTTGATATCGTCGGATGTCTTCTTGAGTTGGTCATCTTCCTGATCGACCCAAGTCAATCCGAAATCGGTGTCAAAGTTGGTCTCCCAAGCAATGGCGTCTTTTTGATATTGCAGACGTAGTTTGGCGAAAGTCAGCGCGTTAGCGTTGTTGTTACCCCCAGCTGACCAAAAGATGAGGCTCGTGGCGCCTGCGTTCAAACCGATCACCCCGTCAAACTTCCATGCCTTTACCGAGTCAGCTGCTTTTTCCGTGGTTTTGGTTTTGTCCGCTTGGGCATACGTTGCGGAAACGGTTAATACACTAAGAATCAATACAATGTAAAAACGTTTCATACTTTCGTGATTTGGATGCAAAGATACCGATTTTTTTTGATGCGAGCGGGAATCGCGGGAAAATTTGGGTTATAGGCTTATAGGCTTAGGAGCTTAGAAGTTTAGGAGCTTATTGGCTTAGAGGGTTGAGACTTGAGACTTGGGACTTAAGACTTGGGATTTTGGCTCTAAAGCCTCGGAGAGGCTACACGCACGCAGTGCAATTAACACCATACAAGCCGATAGGCGAAGTGTGGTGTTAGCGATGTGCACGTCCTATGGGCATATCGGAGATATGCGACAGGTCTACCTCATTCCAAAATCATTTGCAAACGAAAAAATCAAGGCGATCTGCAACCTTTTGCTTTTTTTGCATCCTATATATCGAAAATATTATTTTTTTGCAGCGTTGTTGGCCTGTCTTGATGTTCAACGGACTTCGCATCAAGAGGCGGCAACGTGAAGAAGTAAAAACAGAAGTCCCTTGTGATACGATGAATACCAATAATTTCAATAATAGAACTCCGTTTTTGAAGGCGGTGATGGCGGTTGTTCTGATGGCGTTTTGTATGACGACATACGCCACTAATCAGATGTCGGACATTTTCCTTGAGAATGGGAAGCGTTTTAACCTGTTCGTCAGTTGGGGGCACCCGTCTCCACTGCAAGCTCTTTATATTCGCACAGATACTAAATCCCCATTCGTAGGCTACAGTACGGCGAATTATCGCGGACATGTCGCCACTTGGCAGATCAGTGACAGCGCATTTCATCTCGTCTCAGTGGAAGCAAGCGATTATTACCATGGAGAATACAGACCTGATGAAAACACTCGTATTGACACGGTGGCATCACCTGCCTTTTTCGGTATCAAGTCGCTGTCGGGTGTCGCTCCTGACAAAGACGGTGCTGTTTTAGCGGATTGGTTTACAGGTGTTTTGGAAATCACTCCGACACGCCAAGATGTTCAAAACGGAGAAGCAGACGATTTTGTTCGTTATATCTATATCCGAAACGGCAAAATGGTGAAAGATGTTACCATAACTTCAATGGATAGAGTGTTTTTTGAACAGCTGAAAGAAGAAGAGTGGGACTCCGAAATGATAGAAAAGTATTCAATGGCCTATCTCAACGAATGTTATATGGCTTTTTATTTACGAAGCGGTCTGGCATACGATCAGGTGAATTTGGGTAAGCATTCAGGACGGTTTCCTACCCGTGATTTTCGTCCGATGCTGATGCTTCTGTATGACAATGATCCGCTTCAATTCCCTTTCAATTGGGAGAATTTTGAGAAAAATGGTGCACCTGTTTGCAAGTGGATGATTCAGAATGACTCATTATTTCTTTGTCAGGTAACTCTTCAAAGTGGGTTAGATTTATTCAAGCCCGAAGAAAAAAGCGTTGAGCTTTCGGAGTTGTTCCGGCAGGAACGCATTGTCAACAACCGTGTTTTCGCCTTTTGGATGAGTGGTGAGTTTGTGGTGGAGTATGGTGAAGAAAAAGAGGGAATGTTCGGAATGCCGGAGTTTCAAATTGATAGAAAACAGACGATTACGTTGGATTCAGGTCGGGTGGTGAAATCTGAATGGTCTTCCTCCGCGTTTGAAGAATAAGCTTCTTATCGTAATTCAATTGTTGTTTGTATCTTTGCCGCATAGAAATTGATTTGCATTCTGAAATCCATCAAAAATAGAACAGTATGTGGTTGAAAAAAGAAGGTGGTGAGGATGAACAAAAAAGCAGTGAAATAAAGAAAAGGTTAATTAAAGCCATTCCTGATTTCATAGGTTTTCTGTTGCTTATTCTTTGTTTTCGTTTTTTTGGAGGAAGAGATGGCACCCCATGGAGTTGGCAAGAAATATTGATAGATTTGCCAATGCTTATTATTGTCTATTTGATACTAACATTCATTAGAGGATGATAAATACGGTGCGCGGTTAATCGCTGGCGTCTGTGGACTGTGTGTGTTGTTTGCAATGCGTTTTTATTAGAACAATGTCGGCTGCGCCGATCTGCTTATGTCACTACCCCGCCTTCGGCACCCCTTCTCAAAGAAGGGGAATGGTGCCGTCGCCAGTTATTTGCGTAGGTTTGTTTGAATTGGCGGTGGGCGTGGTTGTAGGGCTGTCGCAATGCGGCAGCCCTACAGATGCGAACCGTGAACCGGTGAATTTCGTTTGCCCACGCATTTCGCCTTTTCGTGCCGGCGGCACGAAATCCCAATAACCCCGCACAAGCGACGAAGGAGCGCAGTGTGGGGTTGACGGTGCGGTCTGTGTGTTCGCGTCTTGAAAAAACGCAACAATGTGTCTGTGTGCCATTGCGAGCGCACCATTCCGCGAACGGAGTGAGCGGAATCTCCTGCGAATGTAAACCGTGTACCCGTGAATTTTGTTGCGTTAGGAAATAAAAGGAAAAAAACTTTTGAAAAAAACGGCACCGAACCGATTTTTTTGTGTTTTTGCCGTTGGAAATCAATAGGGGAACAGTCCGTTGCAGACGTCCACAATTCGGTGATGACCTTTTAGAGAGCCGACCTGTCGATTTCTTTTTTTTTATTCCTTGTTAGCGGTGATGCAGTACTGAATAATTTCGCCCGAACGTTTAACCCCGACAATCATTTTCACCACACCGATTCCGTCCAATTCGCACCTCATTTGCTGCATTTTGGCGAATTTCTCTTGATTTTTGACCCCCTTTTTCGTTGGTGTGGGTTTACCGAACTTGACAGCTTTTCGCAAAATAGTATCCAGTTGAAGTATACATAAAATCTCGTTTCCAAAAATAATGATGTGCAAAAATACTAAAAAATCAATAATCATTCACAATGTGTGAATAAATATTTTTCACTTCCCAACCTGTGCTTTGGTTGATCTGGCTGAGAAAGACCTTTTTTAGATTGACATTTCAAAATTAAAACTACTTATCAGCTTCTTTGGTGAAGAATACCAAGCATATCGGATTAAAAGCTTCGTACATAAAAAACAAGAGTTTTGATGATGAATATTTCAAAAAGTTAATAGTCGATTATATCACCAAATTTGGAAAAGCTTCACGTGGTGAAATTAATGAATTATTAAACAACAAATTATCGGATGCACTGAACGAAAAGCAAAGGTTTGATAAAATCACAAACCTTTTGTCCGCATTAAAACGTAAAAAGAAGATTGTGTTTGAAAATCATCATTGGGTTCTTGTAAAGAGATAGATTAACAAGAAAAAATGCAAATTGTTACAAGAACTTGTTGTAAGTTGGTGGCTGTGAGTGAATTGCATGCGTGCAGATTAACAAGGATTACAGATATAGGGCTGCCGCAATGCGACAGCCCTACAGGCGCGAACCGTGAACCGGTGAATTTCGTTTGCGATACGCCCCCGCGTACCGTCCCCTCTGGACCTGAGACCTGACTACCTACCTGAAACCTGAAACCTGAAACCTGAAACAAAAAAAGGACCGTCACCCTCCGGCAACGGCCCTTTCTGGCTTTTGGCCTTTGGCTATTAGCTTTTAGCCAACAGCCAATAGCTAATAGCTAACAGCTAAATTTCCCAAGTATCTCCGCTATTCAGCAGATCATCCATGCATTTGTATTTGTCGTTGGCCATCTGCTCTTCCATTTGGTCTTCGTAGAGTTGGGTGTAGGAGGTTTTCTTCACGTTGCGGATCACGCCGATGGCCACGGGGAGGTCGCCGCTCATGCGGGCCAGCATCATGTGGATGCCGGTGTCCTCGGTGGTCTCGTCGTGGATCATGATGTCGTCCATCGTGATGCCGTTCTCGCCGATATTTGAATGAAGTTTTTTCCTTTTTAGCGGTTGTGGCGTGCCTTCCGCACGCTGGCACACGCGCATCGTTGCATACCCCACACTGCGGCTGGCGCCTTATATGGGGTTATTAATATGGAGTGCGTCCCGCACGCGGGGGACTCCACCGACATGCCTTTCCAAACTACACGCTAATGAGATCCACACCGATGTTGGCGGATATCTTGGCGATAGTTCGTAAGGTGAAATTGTGCGTCCCGCACGCGGCGGGTGAATAAAAAATTATCGAACAATGTTTGGATATTAAAAAAAATGTATTTTTGCAACCGATAAAAAAGAGAGAACTATGAAGAAAAAAATTAAAACCAAAGAGGAGGCAAAGGCCTTTTTCCAAAAAATCATCGATGACAAAAACGCGATGATTGACTGCATTGAAAACGGAGGAG
>JAGBPE010000066.1 GCA_017633495.1 Bacteroidales bacterium
GAAAAACTCCAGCATTAGCAGTGCCAGTCCTGCGAGGAAGATGAGGATTTCCCAGTGCGCGGCGAGACCTTCGAGGTAGTGCGGGGCGAAGAAGAGTAGGGCAGCGGTGATGGCGATAATGGAGGGCAGTCCGATGCCGGGAGCCTGCAGCTCGAAGTAGAGTCCGCCCACGATGCACATGATGAGGATGCCGCTGACAACCGGGTTGACCAGGAAGTTGATGATTTTGTCGATGGCGGAGAGCTCCTGTTCGTGGATTTCAGGGTGGGGGAGTCCTGCCTGCTCCAACACCTCCTCGCGACTGCTGGCAATACCTTCGCAGAAGCCGTTCTTCACCGCCTCTTCGGAGGTGAAGGTCAGCACTTTACCGGAATCACTGATGTTGGGGATGGTTACATCCGGATCGACCATTGCTTGGGCGATGTTGGGGTTACGGCCGTTGTGTTCGGCAGTGGTGCGCATAAGCGAGCGCATATATGACTGGTACTTGTCGGGCATGATTTCGCCGGTCTGGTTGACCACCGAAGCCGCACCGATGGAGGCGCCCGGCATCATGTAGATGCTGTCACATGCGATGGAGATGAGTGCGCCTGCTGAAGCCGCGTTGTTGTTGATGAAGACGATGCTCGGCACTTTGGTGTTGAGCAGCAGCGTGCGGATTTTGTCGGCGGCATCCAGTTCCCCGCCGAAGGTGTTCAGCTCCAGAAACAGGTAGTCGTACTTGCCCTCTTCGGCCTCTTTCACCGCTTTTTCAGTCAGCCGCAGCGCTGGTTTGGAGATGTTGTCGTCGATTTTGTAGTAGTAAACCTGCGTTTTTTGAGCGGAAACGCCGAAATTCATCGCGATGATGGCGATGAGGAGTGTCAGAAGGGGATATGTCTTTTTCATACTTGTTATTTCAAAATTTCAAGCGGCAAAGATATAAATTATAAGCTTACAAGCTTACAGGTTTACAAGCTTATTAAGCTCCTAAGCTCCTAAGCTTTTACCTATCTAACCCTTTCATTCTCAATTATCAATTTTCAATTCTCAATTAAAACGATATTTTTTGTACTTTTGCCGGCTAATTTTTTAGAGATGAAAATAGACAAAGTAGACCAGATTTTTGATGAATTCAAGAATGCTAAGATATTGGTAATCGGCGATGTAATGATCGACTGTTACCTCACCGGAAAGGTTACGAGAATCAGCCCTGAGGCGCCGGTTCCGATCGTGAATGTGCAAAGCCGCAGCTATCGTCTGGGCGGTGCCGCCAACGTGGCCCTCAACCTCAAGTCCCTCGGTGCTGATCCGATCCTTTGCTCCGTCATCGGTAGCGACTCGAAGGCGAAAGTGTTCTATAACCTGATGGAAGACTGCGACTTAACCTCCGACGCTATCGTCCCGATGTATGGTCGCCGCACCACCATCAAGTACCGCATCATTGGCAACAACTGCCACATCGTGCGTGTGGATGACGAGCGTGTGCAACAGCTCAAGGAGCGCGAAAAACGTCAGTTCCTGACCACTGTGGAGCAGATTATCGATCACAACGAAATCGACGCCATTATCTTCGAAGACTACGACAAGGGTTTGTTTTCCAAGGAGTTGATTTCTGAAATCATCAACTTTGCCCATAAGAAGAACATCTATGTGGCTGTTGACCCGAAGGAGAAGAACTTCAACAACTACGGAAATGTCAACCTCTTCAAACCCAACATGAAAGAGCTGACCAAGGGTCTTCACATGGAGGAAAACGTAGAGCTCACTTTGGACGAGATTCACGAAGTGGCCAAGGATTTTGCCGAGAAGCAGAACATCGACAAGGTGATGGTGACAATGTCGGCGAAGGGAATCGCTTTCTACGACCGTCAGAACGACAAGTTCTACCACCAGCCTGCTTTCCACCGCCGCGTGAGCGACGTTTCCGGTGCCGGCGATACCGTGATTTCCGTATCCACCCTGTTCCTGCTCAAGGGACATTCCGTGGAGGAGACCTGTCTGGCTTCCAATCTGGCCGGCGGTCTGGTTTGCGAATATGTCGGCGTGGTGCCCATCAACGGTGCGCAGCTCAAAGAGGAGATCGCCCGCAACACGAAATAAGTTTTTCACTTTGAAATCACACTAAAACGCTCGGAATCTCGTTAAGGCATCTTTGATTTAGCAAAAATGAAACGAAAAACAACGGTTATTCTCACTTTCTTGATGCTGGGCATCCTTCATGCGAATGCGCAGTTCGGCGTGCCCAATCTGCTGAAATACGACAAAAAACCTTTCCACTTTGGATTCGCTTTTGGGTATTGCAATTTCAATTATATGATCTCTTCTAAGCCGGATCTGGCTGAGTATGATTCACTTATGATGATTCATACGCAGCCTATGAGCGGTTTTAACTTAGGTATCGTAACCGATGTGCGCTTAGGTGAGTATTTCGATTTGCGATTCATCCCAGGTCTCTCTTTCGGCGACCGATACATCAACTATACTATCCGATATTCTACTGGAAATGAGATTGTTACTTCGAAGAATGTGGAATCCGTCTATCTGGATCTCCCCATCCTTTTCAAGTATAAATCCTCTCGAATGCTGAACAATATCCGTGCCTACGTGCTCGCGGGCGGACAGTACACTTTTGACATGATTTCGGCCAAGAAGAAAAAAGCGCCCGACCACGGCGATGTGGTACTGAAACTCAACCCCCACGATGTGCAGGCGCAGGTAGGTGTCGGCTTCGATTTCTATTGCACCTACTTCAAATTCACGACAGAACTCAAGATGTCGTTCGGTTTGATGAACATGCTCGTGCCCGAGGATAACATGTACGCTACCAGCGTCACCTCCCTCAAGGCCAAAAACCTGCAAATTTCCTTTATATTTGAGTAGGCAACAGGCAATAGGGAACGAGCGACCCCAATTCCCCTTCTTTTAGAAGGGGTGCCCGAAGGGCGGGGTAGTAATAAAAAAGAAACAATAAAAGTTAACCAATATGGCAAACAACGAAGACCTTTTCAAACAAATCATCTCCCATGCAAAAGAGTATGGTTTCATTTTCCCTTCAAGTGAGATTTATGACGGCTTGAGCGCGGTGTACGACTACGGTCAGAACGGCGTGGAGCTGAAGAACAATATCAAACAATACTGGTGGAAAGCCATGGTGCAGTACCACGAGAACATCGTCGGTCTCGATAGCGCCATTTTCATGCACCCAACCATCTGGAAGGCTTCCGGACATGTGGATGCTTTCAACGATCCGCTCATCGACAACAAGGATTCCAAGAAGCGTTATCGTGCGGACGTGCTCATCGAGGATCATATCCAAAAGATTGAGGATAAGATAGATAAGGAGATTGAGAAGGCGAAGAAGCGCTTCAACAACTTCGACGAAGTGCTCTATCGCCAGACCAACACCCGCGTGTTGCAATATCAAGCGCAGGTTGACGACATCCGCACCCGTTTTGCGGAGCTGATGAACAACAACGACCTCGTGGGTTTGAAGGCCCTCATCGAGGAACTCGGCATCGCTTGCCCGATTTCCGGCACACGCAATTGGACCGATGTGCGTCAGTTCAACCTGATGTTCGCTACGAAGTTGGGCTCTGTGGCTGATGGCGCCGATACGATTTACCTTCGTCCCGAGACGGCTCAGGGTATCTTCGTCAACTTCCTCAATATCTACAAGACCGGTCGTATGAAACTGCCCTTCGGCATCGCACAGATCGGTAAAGCCTTTAGAAATGAGATCGTGGCACGTCAGTTCATCTTCCGTATGCGCGAATTCGAGCAGATGGAGATGCAGTTCTTCGTGAAACCCGGTGAGGAGCTCAAATGGTTCGATTACTGGAAACAGACCCGTTTGCAGTGGCATAAGGATCTGGGCATTCCGGCTGAGAACTACCGCTTCCACGACCACGAAAAGTTGGCGCACTACGCTAATGCCGCCACCGACATCGAGTTCAAGTTCCCGTTCGGTTTCAAGGAGCTGGAGGGCATCCACTCCCGTACGAACTTCGACCTGTCGCAACACGAGCAGTATTCCGGCAAGAAACTGCGCTACTTCGATCCCGAACTCAACGAAAACTATGTGCCTTACGTCATCGAGACCTCCATTGGTGTCGACCGTATGTTCCTGGCGGTGTTCAGTCACGCTTATACCGAGGAGACGTTGGAGGACGGCTCCACGCGTACGGTCCTGCGTCTGCCCGCGAAGTTGGCTCCCTACAAGGTGGCGGTGCTTCCGTTGGTCAAGAAAGACGGTCTGCCGGAAATCGGTCAGGAGGTCTTCGACATGTTGAAGAAGGACTTCATGGTGCAGTACGAGGACAAGGACGCCATCGGTCGCCGTTACCGTCGTCAGGACGCCATCGGCACTCCGTTCTGTGTCACCATCGACAACCAAACGAAGGAAGATCAGACCGTTACGGTGCGCGAGCGCGACACGATGGAACAGTATCGTCTGCCCATCGCCGACCTGACGGTGGAATTGCTGAAAAAATTGCGTTAATGATAATTATATGTAGAGACGCGATTAATCGCGTCTCTACGTGTTTTAAAAAATCGTATTTTTGCAAGTTCATATATAAAATAGAATGATGAAGAAATACTTTCTCCTCATGGTGATGTTTTTGGCGGTGATGGCCTCTCAGGCTCAGGGCTTGAAGGCGTTCATCAGCCATAAGGCTTATTGCACCAATAAACTGCAACCCTATATAGAATTCACCTTCATTGTGGGGGGCAATACTGTGCAATATGCGCCGAACAAGCATAACAAATATGAAGCCGGGGTGGAGATTCAGGTGGACATGATGCAGAACGACTCGTTGGTGAACCGTTTGCATTACATTCTGAGCAGCGACCAGTTTGAGGATTCAGTTCGAGCTGGGAAGCCGGATTTCGCTGATATCCAGAATGTTCCTCTGCCTCAAGGGGAGTATTTCCTCTATTTCTACATGAAAGATGTGAACGGCGACTCCAACAAACTCTCCTATATCGACCGAATCGTGCTGGATTTTCCGGAGGATCGCATTTCCACCTCGAAATTGTCGCTCTACAAGGGCATTTCCGCACCTGAGTCGCCGGGATTGTTCATCAAATACGGTTACAATCTGCCTCCGTTGTATTCGAACTTCGTGCCCGAGTCGCAGTACACGCTGCCCTTCGCGCTGGAGGTCTACAATACAGAGAATATTCTTGGAAAATCCACTATGAAGGCGAAATGTTACATCGAATATGCTGAGACGCATATCGCCGCCAATCCCAACAACATCATCACCATGGAGTATCCCACCAAGGATGTGGTGCTGGTTTTCAATGAGTTCAACGTCTTCAGCCTGCCTTCCGGAAACTATTTCGCCGTGGTGCAGCTGTTAGACAAGAACGACAGTCTGTTGTGGGTGGACAAGGTCTTCTTCCAGAAGAGCAATCCCTCTGTGAAGCTCAATATCGACGACTACACGCTTACCTCTGTGAAAGGCACCTTTGTGGAGAAAGATACAAACCGCAAAGTGCTAATGGACATGGTGAAATGCCTCTATCCTATCAGCAATTACGCTGAGCGGGAATTCTATGAGAATAGATTGAAAACCATCTCTACAGAACAGATGCAGCAGTTCTTCTACAGCTTCTGGCTGAAGCGCAATCCTGCGAATCCCGAGCAAGCTTGGCTGAATTACAAGAAACGCGTTGACGAGGTGGAGAAACTGTACGGCAGCAAGCAAGTGCGTGGTTATCTGACAGATAGAGGCCGTGTGCGTCTGCAATATGGTCCGCCGGATGACATCAAAGAGGAACCTTCCGATCCGGTGACGCTGCCTTACGAAATTTGGCACTATCATTACCTTAACGGTCAGTCGAACGTGAAGTTCGTCTTCTACGATCCCGTGTTGACCGGTCATGATTACGAGCTTCTGCATTGCAACATGCTGGGCGAGCGCCAAAACCCCAGTTGGCAGATGCAGCTGGTGCGCAACATAGAGACGCAGCAGGACATCTACCAAACCACCCCGACCGACTATTGGGGCAACGAGATGGAAGATTACTGGAAATATCACTGATTTGTTTGATGGATGAAACGGCTGTTTGACATACTCTTTTCGCTGCTGGTGCTGATCATCGGGCTTCCGTTTGGACTGCTGATCGTGATTTGCATCGCGGTGGATTCGCGCGGCAACGTCATCTACAAACAGAAAAGGGTAGGGTGGAATAATGTTGATTTTCAGCTCTATAAGTTCCGTACGATGTGCGCTGACGCCGACAAAGGGAGTCAGATTACCGTGAGCGACCGTGATTCGCGTATCACGAAAACCGGGGCTTTCTTGCGGAAGTACAAGATCGACGAGTTTCCGCAGTTTCTCAACATTTTGAAGGGAGAGATGAGCATCGTGGGACCGCGTCCCGAGGTACGCAAGTACGTGGAGATGTACACGCCCGAGCAGATGCGTGTGCTCAGCGTGCGTCCTGGTCTCACCGACTATGCCTCCATCCGCTACGTGAACGAGAACGCCCTGCTTGCCGCCTCCGACAATCCGGAAGAGACTTATATTCACGAGATTATGCCGGACAAACTGGCACTCAATTTGCAATATATAGACGAACAATCCATTTGGGTGGATTGTAAGATTATGTGGCAGACTGTGATGGCTATCATACGTTAATAGAAATTTTTTCGATTATGTATACACAAGAACAAGGATTATACGTGGCGCACTGCGAGGAAGGCGCCCTTTCGATTCAAGGAAAAATGGCCAACCGCCACGGTTTGATCGCCGGTGCGACGGGCACAGGTAAGACTGTCAGTCTGCAGGTGTTGGCCGAAACATTCTCACAGGTGGGCGTGCCTTGCTTCATGGCCGACATGAAAGGCGACCTCTCCGGTATCAGCCAAGTGGGCAAGATGAGCGGCTTCATCGAGAAGCGCCTGCCGGAATTCGGATTGGAAAATCCTGAGTTTCAGGCTTGTCCGGTGCGCTTCTACGACGTGTTCGGTGAGCAAGGGCACCCGATCCGCGCCACCGTTTCGCAGATGGGTCCGCAGCTGCTGTCGCGTCTGCTCGGTTTGAACGAGACGCAGGACGGTGTGCTCAACATCGTTTTCCGTATTGCTGACGAGCGAGGGCTGATGATCATCGACCTCAAGGATTTGCGGGCGATGCTCGAATATGTTTCCAAGCATGCCAAGGAGTACACGATGAAATACGGTAATGTCTCCACGGCCTCCATCGGCGCCATTCAACGTGCGCTGTTGCAGCTGGAGGCGCAGGGTGCCGACAAGTTCCTCGGGGAGCCGAGTTTCGACATCTACGACCTGCTCCAGACCGAGAACGGCAAGGGCGTGATGAGCGTGTTGGCCGCCGACAAGCTGATGATGCAGCCGAAACTGTACAGCACCTTCCTGCTGTGGCTGCTCTCTGAACTCTACTCCACGCTGCCCGAAGTGGGCGACCTGGAGCTGCCGAAGCTGGTCTTCTTCTTCGACGAGGCGCACACCTTGTTTGAAGACACTTCTAAAGCCCTGATTGACAAGATCGAGCAGGTGATCCGACTGATCCGAAGCAAGGGCGTGGGTATCTACTTCATCACTCAATATCCGAACGACCTTCCTGACAATATCCTCGGTCAGCTGGGCAACCGCATCCAGCATGCGTTGCGCGCCTATACGCCTAAGGATCAGAAGGCTGTGCGCGCCGCCGCCGACACTTTCCGTGCCAATCCGGCCTTCAAAACCGACGAGGCCATCATGAACTTGGAGACCGGCGAGGCGTTGGTCAGCTTCCTCGATGCGAAGGGTGCTCCAAATATCGTGCAACGTGCGAAGATTCTTTTCCCGCTGTCGCAAATCGGCGCCATTACCGATGGTCAGCGCTTGGACATCATCAAGCAGAGCCGCGTTTACGGCAAATACGACACGCCTGTGGACAACGAGAGTGCTTTCGAGGTTCTGATTAAGGAGATGGAGGACGAGTTGGCCGTTCAAGAGGCTGAGAAGCAAGCGATTGAGGAGGCCAAGCAGGAGAAGAAAGCGGAAAAGGAAGCGAAGTCCACGAAAAAACAGGGCGTTTTCGGCAAGGTCATCAAAGCGGTGATTACGGCTGTGACCGCCACCATCGCCTCCGCATTGGGCACCGCCGTCAGCAACAAAGTGACCGGCAAGAAGACCAAATCGAAGACCTCTACCACCGAAAAGGTGATTAAGAACAGTACGTCGGCTGCCACGAGAACCATCACGAGGGAGATTTCGCGGGACATTCTTGGTAACATTCTGAAATAGTTAGCAGTTAGTAGTTAGCAGCAAACCTTAAACCTTAAACGTGTAAACCTGTAAACCTAAAAGAATGCGCAAAGTACTAGTCATATACACCGGCGGGACCATCGGTATGATGATGGATCCCGAAACGAAATCACTGAAACCATTTGAGTTCAAGGACGTGCATCAGCAGCTGCCGATGCTGTCGCTGTTGGACACGGAATTGACGTTTGAGTCGTTGCTGCCGCTGATCGACTCATCCGACACCAATCCGGAATTCTGGATCCGGTTGGCGAAGGTGATAGGGGAGAACTACGACCATTTCGACGGGTTTGTAGTGCTGCACGGCACCGACACGATGGCCTACACCGCATCTGCGTTGAGCTTCCTGTTGGAGAACTTGGCGAAGCCCGTCATCCTCACAGGTTCGCAGTTGCCGCTGGGCGTGATCCGTACCGACGGTCGTCGCAACATCCTGAACGCCATTGAGTTTGCATCGGCAGTGCAGGACGGACACCCGATGATTCGCGAGGTGTGCGTCTATTTCCAGAACGCCCTCTATCGCGGCAACCGCACCTACAAGGACGATGCCGCACGGTTCAACGCCTTCTATTCGCCTAACTATCCCAAGTTGGCCGACGTGAATACCTTTATCGACTACCACAAACGTTATCTGTTCATCCCGAACAGCAAGAATCCGCTCATCGTCCACGACCAGATGGACACCAACGTGGCGGTTCTGAAGATTTTCCCGGGCATCAGCGATGTCTTTTTGGAGAATGTCTTCCAGACGAAAGGGTTGCGTGCCGTGATTATGGAGACCTTCGGCGTGGGCAATGCGCCCACGAACCC
>JAGBPE010000067.1 GCA_017633495.1 Bacteroidales bacterium
AAGAATTGCAGGTATTGATTTACCTAAAAACAAACACGGTGAAATCGGCTTGACCTACATTTACGGAATCGGCAGAAGCACTGCCCAAAAGATTCTGACCAAAGCCGGCATCAGTTGGGATAAAAAGGTAAATGAATGGAATGACGATGAGTTGGCATTGATTCGTGGATTAGTGAATGAGTTGAAGGTAGAAGGACCGCTCAGATCTGAAGAGCAGATGAACATCAAACGTCTGATGGATATCGGTTGCTACAGAGGCATTCGTCACCGTTTGGGTTTACCGGTACGCGGTCAGAGCACCAAAAACAACGCCCGTACGCGTAAGGGACGTAAGAAAACTGTCGCTAACAAGAAGAAAGCGACCAAGTAGTTATTAATCACGGATAGAAGAAAATTATCAGTATGGCAAAAAATACAAAATCAACGAAGAAGAGAGTTGTTAGAATCGAGGCTCAAGGTAAGGCTTTTATCTATGCTTCTTTCAATAACGTGATTGTCTCCCTCACCAACAACGACGGTCAGGTGATTTCCTGGTCTTCCGCTGGTAAGATGGGATACAGAGGTTCCAAGAAAAACACTCCCTACGCTGCCCAGATGGTGGCTCAAGATTGCGCGAAAGTGGCATACGACCTCGGTCTGCGCAGAGTGAAAGTGTACGTTAAAGGTCCGGGACAAGGCCGTGAGTCTGCCATTCGTTCCATCAACACCACGGGTATCATCGTGGAAGAGATCACGGATGTCACTCCGCTGCCTCACAATGGCTGCCGTCCTCCGAAACACAGAAGAGTATAATTTTATCATTCATCATCGAAAAAATATAGAATATGGCAAGATATACAGGACCCAAAACGAAAATCGCAAGAAAATTCAAGGAACCCATCTACGGTCCCGACAAATATTTCGAGAGAAAGAACTATGCTCCGGGTCAGCATGGTCAGTCTCGCAGACGTACGAAACTCTCTGAGTACGGTATGCAGTTGCAGGAGAAGCAGAAAGCTAAATACACCTACGGTATTCTGGAGCGCCAGTTCCGTAAATTGTTCGACATGGCTTCCCGCATGAAAGGTATCACGGGTCAGAACTTGATGCAACTCATCGAGTCTCGTCTCGACAATGTGGTGTTCCGTTTGGGCATTGCTCCCACCCGTAACGCTGCCCGTCAGCTCGTTTCCCACCGTCACGTCACCGTCAACGGCGTTATCTGCAACATTCCTTCTATGTTGTTGAAACCCGGTGATATCGTGGAAGTTCGTGAGCGTTCCAAGAGCCTTGAGGTGATTGAGAATTCCCTCAGCGGCAAGGCCATGAACTACGCTTGGCTGGAGTGGGACGGCAACCTCAAAGTTGGTAAGTTCATGCAATATCCTCAGCGCGAGGAAATTCCGGAGACTATCAACGAGCAGGCTATCGTCGAGTTGTACTCCAAGTAAGGATTAAGGTTTAAGGTTTAAGGTTTAGGGTTTAAGGTTTAAGGCAACCTGATAACCATAAACGTTAAACCATAAACATTAAACCATAAACGTTAAACCAATAGATAATTAAAAAACAAAGAAAATGGCAATTTTAACATTTCAAAAACCCGATAAGGTCATCATGAATGAGGCCGACGATTTTCACGGCATATTTGAATTTCGTCCCCTGCAGCAAGGTTTTGGCGTCACTGTTGGTAACGCTTTGCGCCGCGTGCTGCTCTCATCATTGGAAGGCTATGCCATTACCTCTGTGAAGATCGAAGGCGTTGCACAGGAGTTCTCCTCCATCCCTGGTGTGATGGAAGATGTGCTCGATATCGTGCTCAACCTCAAACAGGTGCGCCTCAAAAATAAAGTCGAAGGTTACTCCTCCGAGAAGGTCTCCATCGTGATCAGTGGTCAGGACACGTTCACGGCAGGCGACATGAACCGCTATCTCAACTACTTCCAGGTCCTGAATCCGGAATTGTTGATTTGCCGCATGGAGCCCACCGTTCGCCTGAACATGGAGATCACCATCGACAAGGGTCGCGGTTATGTGCCCGTTGAGGACAACCGTCAGATTCACGACGGTATTGACGTGATTGCTGTGGACTCCACGCACACGCCTATCCGCAACGTGAAATACACGATCGAGCCCTATCGTGTGGAGCAAAAGACCGACTTCGAGAAGCTGATTCTCGAAATCGACACCGACGGTTCCATCCACCCGAAGGACGCCATCCAAGAGGCTGCGAAGATTCTGATCCAACACTTCGCTCTGCTCTCCGACGAGAACATTGCTCTCGACGCTCAGGAGCAACCCGACAGCCCCGAGGTGATGCAAGACACTGAGAAGAACATCCGTCAGATCCTCCAAGCCAAGTTGATTGACATGGACCTTTCTGTCAGAGCTTTGAACTGTCTGAAGTCTGCCGAGCTGGAGACTCTGGGTGACCTGGTGGCCTTCCACAAAGCCGATTTGCTCAAATTCCGTAACTTTGGTAAGAAGTCACTCGCTGAATTGGAGACGCTGGTGCACAACAAAGGTCTGGAGTTTGGTATGAATGTAGAAAAGTATAATATAGATAACGAATAGAACAATGAGACACGCTAAGAAAATTAACCATTTAGGAAGAAAAGATGCGCACAGAAAGGCCATGTTGTCCAATATGGCAACCTCTCTGATCATGCATAAGAGAATCAGCACTACTTTGGCTAAGGCAAAAGCGTTGAGAACATACGTGGAACCCATCGTGACCCGCTCAAAAGAGGACACGACCCACTCACGTCGTATGGTTTTCTCCGAATTGCAGAACAAGTATGCTGTCACCGAGCTGTTCCGTGAAATTTCTCCGAAGATCATGGATCGTCCGGGCGGTTACACCCGTATCCTCAAAACCGGATTCCGCAAGGGTGACAATGCCGAGATGTGCATCATCGAGTTTGTAGATTTCAACGAAACCTACACTGTTGACAAATCCAAAAAGAAATCCACTCGTACGCGTCGTAGCAGCAAGAAAGCCGCTGCTCCCGCTGAAAACGTGGCAACAGAATCTCCTGCAGCAGAGGTCGAAGCTCCCGCAGCTGAGTAATGTGCATTTGGAATTAGATTTTGAGAAAGCGGTATCTGTCATGATGCCGCTTTTCTTGTATTGACTTAAGACTTGAGATTTTAGATTTAAGATTTTTGGTGTGATATGATGTTATCGGCCAACAGCTAAAAACTAATAGCTAAAATCGAAAGAGTAAAAAGAATAAAAACAATAAAAATGGTAATATTGGAAAGACCTTTTGCGTCTGACATGATGGTGGAGACGCTGCAGAAAAATAACATCCCTGTGTTGCGCAACGAGATGTCTGAAAAGCGCGTCAAGGATGGCAAAATCCTTAACGACAGTGAATTCACAGAAGCCTACAAGAAGGCTGGCAAACTCTACACCGTTTCTGAGAACGCCCTCGGATGGATTTACGATCATATTGACGACAAACGCTTTTTGGACGGAATCTCCCTTGTGAAGGATAAATCCGCCTTCAGAAGCATCTGTCGCGACATCTATCCCGACTTCTTTTTCAAAGAGGTGGGGATCAATGATCTGGAGACGCTCGACATCAACAGCATCGTCTTCCCTTGCGTCATCAAGCCGTCGGTCGGTTTCTTGAGCAAGGGCGTCTTTGTGGCCCGTAATGCGGAAGACTATCGCAAGGCGGTGGAGTCGCTGATGCGCGATTTTGCCACCGCTAAGGCTGACTTCCCCGAGTTTGTAGTCGGGAGAAGCCGCTTCCTGATTGAGGAGTACATCCGCGGCGAGGAGTATGCTGTCGATACCTACTACGACGAAAACGAGACTCCCGTGATTCTGAACATCTTCCATCACAAGTTCATGGACGAGTCAGACACCTCCGATCGCTTGTATATGACCAGCAAGGGGCTGTTCGACCGCTATGAGGGACCGTTCACCCAGTTCCTGACCAATCTCAACAAAACGCTGCATCTGCGGAATTTCCCGATGCACATCGAGTTCCGTTACGACGGGAAGAAAGCGGTGCCGATCGAGATCAACCCGCTGCGTTTCACGGGTTTCTGCCTCAACGAGCTGCAGGTCTTCATCAGCGGACATCATCCGATGCTCTCTTACCTGCGCGGTACGCACGTCACCAAAGAGGAGATGTGGCGCGGAAAAGAGAACTACACCTACGCTTTCACCGTGTTGGATTTGCCGGCAGGCTGTGAGGAGAAAGCCTTCGACGAGGCCAAGTTCAGAGCCGATTACCGCGAGGTTATCGACGTGCGTCTCGTGCCTGACAAGAGTTCAGGCGTGGCTGCCACCGTTTTCTTGCGCATTGAAACGGAAAACGAGAGCCAATTCGACGGAATTATGTCGTTGGATATGCGGGAATATATGCGGTAAAAATAATGCCGTAATTTGGAATTCGATAATGTAGAGACGATGTGCACATCGTCTCTACATTTCGTTTATGCGCCACACAATGAAGTTCACCTTCTCGAATGTCTTGCCGGTTTGGAGTTCGCCCCAGGTGGTTGTTTGGGGCTTTCCTTCTGATTGGGTGCGGCAGAAGCCGTACGAGTCGGCGCCCACGAGGTAGATGGCGTTCTGCACGCCGAGGTCTGCCAATGCTTGCGCAAAGTCGTGGAGGGATTCCTTCTCCATACTGCTCACGGTCACAATGGAGCCGTTCCATTCGCAGAGGGCGTGGCGCAAGGCCTTGTTCTTGGGCTTGTTTTCCACCATTTTGCCTTCCAATACTAATGGATATTGCCGGAAGAAGTAACCCTCCTTTTCGGTGGCCTCTTCCAGTAGTGGGGTACTTTCTGCCATGCCGAGCTGTATCTTGCCGTCGATGATGGCGCAGAAGCCCTTTTTGGAGCGTCCGCGGGAGAGCATCTCGCCTTTGAGGACGAAAGCGCCGAGGATTTCGTGGTTGTCGGCACGGATGTCGGCGGCTTGGAACGCCAGCACGAGCGTGTTGTCTTTCGGATTGGGATAGCCGATACAGAGTTCAGGTACCGCATTCACGGGCGTGTAGATGCGCATCTGTACGTCGTTCACTGAGGTGTCGCGCACCAGCACGGTGGCGGGTTCCGCCTGCACGATGGTCGGGGCAATGGGTGCGGACTCTTTCTCCACGATACCTACTTCCGAGGTGGCGGCCATCTTCCGATTGATGTTACGCGTCAACAGCCAGTTGGCCACGGCTAACGCTATCAGTCCGACCAGCGCCACCCAAAACCACCACTTGCGGTAGAACGGCTTGCGCAGCGTTTCTGACGACTGCTCAGCGTTGCCGATGATGCGTATCTCGTTGTCTTTTATGTCGTTATAATCACTCATAGTTGCTTTTCGAAATAATTCTTCAACTCCCGCAAAGCCTCCTTGGAAGCCTCTAAGCTGAACTTGAAGGTGTGGCTGTCGGACAGCACAATCTGTCGCTTGGCCGGGTTGATGTAGTGTACGAATTCCATATTCACAATCAGACTTTTGCCGATGCGCACGAACAGGTTGCCGTCTGTGTGGAACTGCTTGTGAATCAGTTCTTCAATGGCACCGAGCTGAATTGTCACGGTGCGCTTCTCCCCGTTGCGGGTGTAGATGTCCGAGTAGTTGCCCTCGCTGGCGACATAGACCAGGCTCTCCGCCGGAATGCGGATCAGCTCGTTGGCGTTGGAAAGGGTCAGATAGTCGGACATTGTTCAAAATTTGCCGCAAAAATACGATTTTTCCCCGCTCAATAGTACCACGCGCTCCATCGCCAATCCCTTGATTCCTCTGATCGGTCGTAATCGCAGGCGAGGTCGCAGAAGGTCTCCCGCACCGATTTGTTGAAGATTTCGTAGTCCCAGTAATCGTCTTCCTTGATTGTGACCAGATAGGACTTCCTCTTTTGACTATGCAGGATCTTGCATTTGAGCGACAGGATGTTGTCGCGGGTCTCCTTCAGGGCGATGTCCAGCACTTCATCCACACGCGCGTTGACCTGCGCTTCGAGGTCTCTGTCGGCGCCGGGTGCACCGTGACCCTCGTGAGCGCCCCAATTATAGCCGTATTCGTAGTAGTTGAGCGCCCAAGCGTGGCCGATGCTGCTGCGGAACAACCCCAAACCGTACGCGTAGGCAGCGTTCGCGCGCACCTCCTCCGATTCGGAACTCTTCATCAGCTTTTGAAGTCGCAGCATGATTTTGCAGAAGGTCTCTTTGCTGGGGTTGTCGGCGTAGGCTTTCGCCGGATTGAAGGGCAGCCGGAATTTCGCCTGCTGCTCTTTCCGCGTGATCCAGCCTTCCGTGAAGGGGTTGTGCTCGCTGTCGATCTCCATGTCGATGTTCTGCGTGCTCAAGAATTTCGGGCTAACCCGCTTCAGATAGACCAGAGCGGAGTCGTATTTTTCCATCCGCATGTACTTGGTGGCGATGAGTTCGTTGTAGAAGTTGAGGTCGCGGTAGTTGTTTTGGATGACGAACTTCTCCATTGCCGTTTTGCCGCCCGACTTCAGAAACTGGACGTAGCGCAGCAAATCCCGCAGGTCGGCGGTGTCGATGCAGGTGAAAAAATCGGTGCTGTAGTCCATGTTCAAGAACCATAAGGTGCTGTCGGCCACTATTTTGGTACACGGCTCTCCCAGGTCGTGAGGCTCCAGATAGCTGTCGAAAGCCGCTTTACGGTAAATGGGAGGGTGGATGTAGGTGGACCCAAAGAGGCTGGGGCCGCGGTGGAATTCACCCTTGCGTGCCATGGCACGTTCCTCCTTGTAATTAGACACGACTTCATCGTAGAGATTTTGGTAGGCCATACATTTGTAGGGCATATTAAGTCGTTGAAAATGAGGGATTACGCCCAGTATGATGGTGCGGCGCAGCACTTTGACGTGATGATTCGTCTTGCTGGGCTTGCAAAAGGAATCAAAATCATTATAACAAAAGCACTCATTTGGATTTTCCGTATTAATGATATTGACGAGCCATTTCAGATCAGGGTAGAGCACCTTTTCATATTTGTCGTCTATGTCCGTCCGCAAAGCGTTGAACATCAGCTTCATCATTCGGATATTGTCCTTCACCGCCTTGCTGCCCTTCGCTTTTTCGGCTTGACCAAGCAGTGAAAGGGCGGCATTCAGATCCCCGTCGATGAAGGCGAGGGCGGATTGCGCCGACAGCCATAATGCAGGATTCTTCGTGATCCCTACTTTCAGAACTTTATCCGACAACTTGTTGAAGGCTAAGGATTTTGCGGTTTCAGGGAGAATATATTCCGAAAAGCTGTAGTAGTTGTAGTAAGGGATGCTTTTGCGTTGCGCATAGACGTGGTCGAAATAGGTGTTGACGAACTCCTGAATCATAAACTCAAACGCCTCGCTGTTAGGATCCTTCATGTAAATATCCTGAAGAACTTTGACATCGTAGTGCAGTTTTTGGTTAAAGTAGCCGATGGTGGCGTATGCGACGGCAGCTTCGGCATCGCGATCCACACGGCGGAGCGCACCTCCGTAGTAGTTGAGGCATTGGCTCCGCAGCACGCTCTTCGGCACCGTTTTGCCGTATTTCTCCCACACGTTGATACAACTCTGATAGTCGCGGCAATAGAAATATTTCCGTATCACCTGCAGGATGTAGCGATGGCGGATTTGCGCGTTTTTGCATTTGTCGATTACCGATTCGTCCAGCGTCTCCACCAGCGAAATGCTGAGGTCGTGAACAGGCTGCTCGTCCTCATTCCACCAGCCCCAGTATCGCTCTCCGTCCTTTTCGTCATAGAACCATGCTGACTGTTGCCATTGCATTTTCTTGATGTAGGCACTGTCGGAGGTCTTCAGCAGCATCCAATATTGGAGCGCCTCCTTGTCGTTGTGGTCGATGAGATAGCGGAAAAAGGCGTTTTGAGTGTGGCTGTTGAGCAGCATTACGTCGTAGAGCGCGGCTTCCACCTCCTCTTTCGACACTTTTTGGTGTACGTAGTGGTGCCAGAAGGTGATGTTCTCTTCGCGGAAAGCGCGGTTCAGATTGTATTGCCAATTTTCGTCCGCACTTTGATAGCCGGTGTAGAAAATCCAATGGCAGTCGGGTGCCACCATCTCTCCCTCCCCGCAGGCAAAAGCTGTAAAATAGCCGAGCAGGCAGAAAAAGCTAATCAAAAAAGGCCTTGATTTCATCGTCTGAGTATTTTGAAAGTTGTTTGTGGTCTAAATGGTAAAGCACAACGGGCATATTGCCGTAATATTTCTCGACTAACGCTTTGGATTTCAGGATGGTTTCAGCGGAAACCACCTCGTGGCGGATGTATTTGGTGGTCTCCTCTTCCCCGACAGGCGAAACGGCATACATGTTGCCTTCCAGATGTTTGAGGTGAGTGGAGTCGTACCGTTCGTCGTAGTCGCCTCGGTTGAGCCGCACAAACTGGTGGTTGCCGTCGAATTCCACATCCCAGGAGAAGTCGGGTAGGGCGAGCTTCAGCGGCAGCGCGTATTTTTTAAGGTGTTTGGCATATTTCTCCACATCTTTGACGTCCAAAATGGAGTTGTCGGTCTTGAAATCCTTGAAATTCCCCGTGTTGTAGCACATTAGCACGCCATAATCCACCGCAGGCGGCTCTTGCGTGAGCTGGTGCAGACGGATGGTGGAGGAGATGGCGATCTCCTTCTTGAAGTACTCTTTCAGCGCAGGACGTATATCCTTGATGAACTGGAAATAGGCCGCCTTTGTGCTTTCTGTCCAGTCGCAGTCGAACTGCACCTCGTCGATGCTGATGCTGTTCTTCTTGCACATCGCGTAGAGCCGGTGCGCGAGATTGTCGGTGAACGACTCATACTCCTTGATGGCGGTCGGCGTGATGAAGACGACCGGCACGATGCGTAAGTTGCCGAACGACTCATTGGCGATGCTGACGGTGGCCACGGGCGCGCACTTGTCGTTGGAGAATTCCTCTTGGTTGATGTCCACGTCGAAAAACCGCAGGTAAATGGTATGGATGCTGTTTTTGTCCAAGAACTCTTGGTCCTGTTCATCCAAACTGAACCAAGTCTGCCAGTAATAAACGGCGTTTCCGCTGTATTTCAGCTTGTCGTTGTAGGGATTTTTCTGCTGGCAGCCGACCATACACACCAGCAAAATGGCACAGAATGCGATACTCTTTTTCATTGTTTCGGAACTTAAAAACCGGCGGCAAAATTAGTATATAAGTCCGTTGAAAAAGCACCGTAACCTGTGCCATTGTATGAAATATGGTCTCGGCTGTATGAAATGGATTACGAGGAGGATTCTTCGCTTTTTGGCTTCTGGGCGTCCGCCTTTTTCGGCAGTCGCCCCGCCTTTTTCAGCGCCGTGGAGAGGATCCATTCGATTTGCCCGTTGGCACTGCGGAATTCGTCCGCGGCCCATTTCTCGATGGCCTCGAAGATTTCGGAATCTACTCGTAAGGCGAAGTTCTTTTTCATAGGGTTACACGGTTGGTTCGTTGTAGAGACGCGATTAATCGCGTCTCTACAGAACGGGAATTCGGTTCGGTTATTGGTAAAGGGTGCCAGTGTTGATGACGGGGGAGGCGGATTCGTCGGCGCAGAGCACCACCAGCAGGTTGGAGACCATAGCGGCCTTGCGCTCCTCGTCGAGCTCCACAATCTTGTCGGCGGAGAGTTTCTTGAGGGCGAGGTCGACCATGCTCACGGCGCCTTCCACGATCTTCTCGCGGGCGGAGATGATGGCGTCGGCTTGCTGGCGGCGCAGCATCACGCTGGCGATTTCGGCGGCGTAGGCCAGGTAGTTGATGCGGGCTTCCACCACCTCAATGCCGGCGATTTCCAGATGTTTGCGCAGCTCTTCCTCCAGCCGTTCGTTCACCTCTTCGCCGCCCGAACGCAGGGTCACCCCCTCGTCGGCACGGTCCATGTTGTCGTAGGCGTACAGACCCGCCAGCTTGCGCAGCGCGGCGTCGCTCTGCACCCGCACAAACGGGTCGAAATTCTTGGAGGTGGAGATGGCGTTTTCGGAGACTTTGAAGTCAGAATCCACCTCAAAACAGGCTTTGTAGGTGTCGCTGATTTTCCACACCAACACCAAGCCGATCATAATGGGGTTGCCGTTTTTGTCGTTCACCTTGATGGGCTCCACGTCCATATTCTTGGCTCTCAGCGACAATTTCTCCTTTTTGTAAAAGGGATTCACCCAGAAGAAGCCGTTCTCTTTCACCGTGCCGGAGTACTTGCCGAAGAAGGTGAGCACGCGCGACTCGTTGGGCTGCACGGTGATAAATCCTCCCAGATGCAGGAAATAGGTCATCAAAAAGATGAAACCCGACACGATGGGCAGCAGGATCCACGGCGTGACTTCGCCCTCGGCGTCCCTCATGCAGTCGAAATGGGCGAATTGCACCACCACCCAGATGAAGAAAACCAGCAGCGCCAGGTTGATGAAAAGATGCAGGAAACCGTTGTTTCCTGATGTCATTTGTTTGTTGAACTCTTTGGATTCCATAACTTTATGATTTTTGATTATACATTGAAATAATATCATTTTAATATCACGGCAAAAATACATTTTTTTTAATACAATGGTGGTGCGAAAAATTTTTTTTCAATGTGTTTGTAGAGACGCGATTAATCGCATCTCTACAGGGCAGAATGACATGATTAAAAAAATTGTAATTTTGCCATTCTGAATACGATTAATGTAATATGCAGAAAGAGAGGAATATACGAATGCGGCAAGGGTTCAAGCGTTTTTTGTTGGGCCTGTTTTTGGTCTTTTTTGTGGTTGGGTTGAACGCGCAGGAAAACGGACTGGTCAACATCAGCTTCGACCCCGAGGCCGACTCTATCTATTTCTCCAAGGTGCGAAGTTACCTGAACGAAATCCGCAAGGAGCGCCCCACGGTGGCGCTGGTGTTGGCGGGTGGCGGTGCCAAGGGCGCTGCCCATATCGGTGTGCTCAAGTACTTGGAAGAGAAGGGGATGCCGATCGACTTTGTGGCGGGTACCAGTATGGGTGCGCTGATGGGCGGACTCTACTCTATGGGCTACTCCGCCGAGCAAATCGACTCCATTGTGCGCTCCATCGACTGGAATATGATGATGAGCGACAACATTCCGATGGAGTTTTATTCCTACAAACGGAAATCCTACAAAAACACATACGTCTTGGATGTTCCTTTCACGGGAACGGAGTTTTTACGCAGCCTTCCCTCCGGTTTTGTCTATGGTCTGAACATCTATAACATGCTGAGTGCCTTGTCGGTAGGATATCAGGAAGAGGGGATGGATTTCATGACGATGCCCACTCCCTATTGTTGTGTGGCCACCGAGATTGTGTCGCAAAAGGAGAAGCACTGGACTTCGGGTCCGCTCATCGAGGCGATGCGCTCCACAATGTCCATTCCCGGCTACTTTATGCCCGTGCGCGTCGATTCGTTGATCTTTTCCGACGGCGGCACCAAGAACAATTTCCCGACCGACATCGCGAAGGCGGTGGGTGCCGACATTATCATTGGGGTGGAGATGACCATGCCTCGCGACTATGCGAAGGTCAACAACATTGCCGAAGTCTTGATGCAAACGCTC
Source organism: Bacteroidales bacterium (assembly GCA_017633495.1). Classification (GTDB taxonomy): domain Bacteria; phylum Bacteroidota; class Bacteroidia; order Bacteroidales; family WCHB1-69; genus F23-D06. Next base: position 11,514 of record JAGBPE010000067.1, read on the forward strand.
CAGTATTCCGGCGGTCTGGAGGCGCATAACCAGAACGTGAAGAACGCCACGGTCTACATCACGCCCGACATTTCCGGCTTCGGAATGCTGAGTTTTGGCACCGAGGAGATTGTCACGTTGATTTCGCGCGGCTATCACGAGGCGATCAAGCACACTCGCGAAATCGACAGCATCATCCGCATTGTGGGAAACGGCGGACGCGAGCTGCACAACAAGCCCTCCACGAATATTGCCGTCACTGAGGTGAAGGTCACGTCGGTGGGCTACGAGGGCATTGATGACCAGGAGATGCAGTATCTGGACGACAAAATCCGTTTGAAGGTGAACGAGTACTATGGCCGGGAGGACTTTGAGCTCGCCCAGTCTATCATCTACGGCACGATGGTGTTCACCCACGTGACCTACCGTTTGGAGAGCGACGGCCACGACGGCTACAAGTTGGTGTTCAATTGCGTGAAGCGCCCTGAAAACTCCATCGGCATCGGCTTGCGGGCCGATACGGAAGAGTGGCTCGGGATGCTTCTGAACGGCGGTTTCGGCACCAACAAGCTCTTCGGCTCCACCTTCGATTTGACAGTCCGACTCTCGTTGTCCCCCTATTTGAAGTTCGATTGGTACTATATGCCCAAGCGGGGACCCAAGTTCGGGGCGTATGTGAAGACCCAGTACCGCACGCAGTTAGGTACGGTGGGAAATGTGTTCAATTACTCCTATTACAAGCAGTCTTGGCAGAACGAGGTGCGCGCTTACATGGCGGGCACCACTTGGAGCCAGGTGGATTTGAGCGGCGGTGTGCGTGTGGAGGGAATGCCCTTCTACAAGCAGATTGGAGAGACGCCCGACACCGTGTACCGTAAGAACTGGGATTGGAAGGATATTCATCCCTACGCCTACCTGCGTTTCGTGTATGACAATGAGGATGCCCGCTATTTCCCGGAAAGAGGTGTCAGATTGAAGGTGGCCTACGACTACAACTTCAAAAACACCCATTATGTGGCGGCAGGCGTCCACGGCGTGATCCCGATATGCCGCTTTTTCTCCATTCTGGCCTCTTTGAACGGCCGCTACATTTTGGGCGACAATTATACCGAGAATATGAACATGCGCAACTATGTGGGCGGCGTTATGGCGGGAAGGTATTACGAGCACCAGATTCCCTTTGTCGGAATCAACGGGGAGCGGTCGTGCGACCGGCTGGTGACCACGGTGGATATGGATATGCGCTTCAAAATAGCCAAGAAATATTATGTCTCCGTCATTGCCGCTGCCATGCACGACGGGAACTCCATTGAAAGCTACAAGGAGAAATTCGCCATCTTTGGCGCTGCACTTCAGTTCGCGTATAAATCCAAATTCGGTCCGCTGGCGGCCAATGTCCACTGGAGCAGTTTCGACAATAAGGTCGGGATATACCTGTCGGCGGGGTACGATTTTTGAGGTTTACGGGTTTACGGGTTTACAGGTTTACAGGTTTACAGGTTTACGGGTTTACGGGTTTAGGGGTTTAGTTGAGGTTCCAGCAGAGGGAGAGGATGTCCTGCCAGGGAAGGTGCAGGGTTTCGGCGGTTTGCTGGTGGCAGAGGGTGCCGGCGTGGCAGAGGATGCCTTGCATCAGCTCGGGGGCGCGTTGCAGCGCGTAGGGAATCGAGGGGGCGTGAACCAGTGTCTCCACGAGCGGGAAGAGGAAGTTGGAGAGCGTGATTTCGAAGCCGGCGTCTGACAACGATTCCTTGCGAAGCTGCTCCATTACCGAACCTCCGTCGTTGTGGAACAGATCCAGACAAAACAGCGTGATTTTTTTCTCATTCAATGCCTGAATGTATTCTTCTGTGATGTTTTCCGGGGATAGCACGGAGAACAGTATCTGGTTTTCTTTGCAAAGGGCGATCTGGTCGAAGGTGAAGGCGTCGAACTTCAGCACAAGGGGACTGAGCATCGCGAGGTCGGCATATTGGGCGGTGAACTCCGCGCCGGCGTCGGCATAGTCGCTGTCGGCGAAGGGGTTGTGGTTGCCGAATCCGTGTTGGATGAAGACCTGCACCTGCTGGTCGATGAGGTTGCGCACGGCGATGGGGGTGAGGAACCCGCTTTCGGGGTGCGCGGTTTCGGGTTTGGCCAGCGAGAGGGAGAGTTTGCGAACCATGGTGTCGACAGCGGCCTCCCAAGTCTGGGTGTCGGCGTGGGGCATGTCGTGAAGGATGATGTACTGGCCCATGATGATGTCGGTTTAGAAGGTGAATTTTCGGGTTTCGTCGTCAACACGCTCGATGTACACGGGGGTGTATTCGCCGTTGAGCAGCGACTCCACCTTTTCGGTCCATTCAATGAAGCAGTAGTTGCCGCTGTAGAGGTAGTCCTGGAAGCCGATGCGGGTGGCGTCGTCGGGTTCGTCGATGCGGTAGAAGTCGAAATGGTAGAGCGGTTCGCCCTCTTCGGTCCAGTATTCGTTGACGATGGCGAAGGTGGGAGAGGTCATATCGCCCACCACGCCGAGGTAGCGGCAAATTTCCTTGATGAGGGTGGTCTTGCCGGTGCCCATTTCGCCGAAAAAGCCGAACACGCGCTCCTGGGGGTGCGCCTCAATAAGAGCCTGCGCCACGGCGGGCAATTCCGATTCTTTTGCTATTAGCTTGTGCTTCATATTGTTATGAATCTTTAGCCTGAAGGTGTTTTTTCAGAGGGCAAAGATACGATTTTTTTTGGTTACGGTTCCACCTTGCGGATACACCGCACTCCCTTCAAGTCGCCTTTCGGGCTCTCTTGGAAGAGGCCGTCGCTGCAGTAGTATTGGAGGACGGCGCTGGTGGCGGTGCCGGCGGCGGTGCCGCTTTCGGGCAGCCAGAAGTGGGCGCCGGTGAGCAGGTCTTCGTAGCGCTGCGACAAGCTGTTGTAGAAGCCGTTGCCGCGGGCGTTGAAGCCGCTGTTGGGCAGCGTGCCGCTGAACTCAGGCAGCCAGTAGCCGTTGCCGGCATCCTTCAGCAGGGTGGTGTTGTTGACGGTGTTGAAGAGCGCGGTGAAGTCTTCCAGGTTGCCCACCGCCCAGCCGTCGGGACAGATGCCCTGCACGTAAGGCTGGCCGTTGTCGCCGGTGGAGTAGGTGAGGGCGGCGCTGTTGTCGTTCTCCGCCACGTTCATTGCAGAGTACCATGAGTAGAGATACCCGAACTTGTCGAGGTTATCGGTGCTCTCGTGGTAGGCGTGGTAGTCGGCGATCTCTTCGTCGTGGCTGTTCAGTGAGTCGCGCAGGTTCTCGGTCATCCAGCACTGGAAGCCGATACGTTTGGCATCGTAGAAGTGGCCGTGGTAGGTGACACCGATACAAGGAGTGTACACCACCTCTACCGTTTGGTTGCAGGTGGCCATCACGTTGCCGAGGTCGTCGGCGAGCGTCCAAACGATGGTGTGCGTGCCTGCCGTGATCGGGTTCAAACTGTTGAGGTTGCTGCTGATGACGATGTTGTCCACCATCGGATCCAACGTTGCGCTGTCGGTGAATACCAACATGGTGTCGGCGTTGCCCTCCTTCAGCACGAGGTGGAGGTCGGCGGGACAATGGAAGTTTTGGTCGATGTTGTCGATGGTCAGGGTGACGTCGAAGTCGGGCGTGTAGTTGCCCAAACCGTGGTTGATGGCGAAGCCGCTCTTCACGGCGATGCCGTTCTCCGCGTAGGCGTTGAAGCTGCCCTCTTCGCACACGTAGGTGCCCACGGCGTAACTCTCGGTGGTGATGGTGCCGGTGATGGTGTCGGTTTCAGCCAGACCGGT
>JAGBPE010000068.1 GCA_017633495.1 Bacteroidales bacterium
CACAATGCCGACCTGTATGATGTGGCCTACGAAGATATTATTTACGAGTTTTTCACGGGACACAATGCCCCGTCAAGAACCCCTACGCGTGAGAAAACGCACATGGTGATTTATCCGAATCCAACGGCAGGCGTCTTCAATATCCAATTGTTTGAATGCGATTCCCCCGATATCGACATTCGGGTGTATGATATGTATGGAAAACTGGTGAATGTGGTAAAGACGATGTGTACCTCATCCCTGCAGACGGTGCAAATCGACCTGTCGTGTCACCCCAGCGGCGTCTATTTCGTGCGCGAACAAAGTGGTGCGGTGGCGAAGGTGGTGGTGGAAAGGTAAGAGGCAACAGGCACCACCTTATTTCACATACTCGTACCGGGAGGTCACAACAATCTCGTCGTAGTCAATTCCAGTATATTGGGACTCTGTGATATACCCGTCTTCGTCCAATTGATAATGGTATTCATTATGATAGTTACCAATATTTTCGACGGAGCCAGCCCATACGCGGTTATATTGAATATCTGCTGAAGACGGCAGATTACGGCTGTAGCTAAACGTGGGCATAATCAATTCGGTGTATCCGCCACTGAAAAAATGATACATGGGGTTCAGATAATCCATGTATTGGTATTGATAAACGTATTCCATAGACCCACAGTCAACACGATATTCTTTCACGTTATCGCCCTCGTATGCAAGGGTAATCACTCTTTTATCAAATTCTTTTGGGGCTGGCATTTCAGTTTGAGACTGATGAATCCTTTCCGCGTCCTTAAGGGAAATTCCGGGCAATATCATCGGCAGAATTTCGGTCAAAGGATCGTTCTCGGACTTTTTCTCTCCATATCGCTCAACTTGAATCTCTGTGATTTGGTTATGGTCATTGTGCGTGAAGGTGTATTTGGCGCATGGCCGTTGCGGAAAATCCTCATTGTTCGTGTCTTGAACACCCTCAATATAGGACAGATGTCTGCCGTTATAGTGGAAATGATAGTATATAGCAGGATCATAACCTGAAATATCCGTGCAAATGATGTTTTTCACCCGTTGCCCCTGATATTCAAACTCATAGTTGTCACCACGGACACTACCATAGCTATCGGTAGAGTTGACAATGATTGATTTCAGCAAATTCCCGTTCCAATGCCAAGTCATATCCCGTTGCAAATAGTCTGTCGTGATATGAATTTTAGACAGTTTCTTTTCCGGCTGATATACTCCCTCTTTCTGGCAACCGACCATCAGCATACAAAGCCAAGGAATGAGGCAAAAGACCTTGATTGATAGTTTGTTCATATGACGCAAATATTTTTTATAATATGACGCAAAAAATCCAAAAGGTTACGTTGTTTTTTCAAAAAAAAACATTCTGCTCTAAAAAGTTGATTATTAGTTTGTTGTGACGATTATTAATTGCTAATTACACATTACTCATTACTAATTTCTCAATCTCTTCCTGCAATTTGTCGGATACCGGCACTAACGGCAGGCGCAACGAGTTGTCGATGAGCCCCATAGCGGACATGATGGCTTTCACGCCAGCGGGACTGCCCTCTTTGAAGCAATCGACGGTTAGCGGCACCAACTGCTGGTGGATTTTACGCGCTTCGTCCAATTCCTGATCCATGATATGGTGCACCATGTCGGCCACTTTTGCGGGGAACGCGTTGGCCATCACGGAGATAAGTCCGTCAGCACCGGCAGCCATAAGCGGCAGGGTGAGCAAATCGTCACCGGAAATCACCAAGAACCCATCGGGACGTTTGGCGAGCAGCTGCAGAATCTGCTTCATCATGCCGGAAGCCTCCTTGATGCCCACCACATTCGGGCACTCCTCGATGATGCGCAGCGTGGTAGCCGCCTCCAAGTTACAGGAGGTGCGACTCGGCACATTGTAGAGGAAAACGGGCATATCCGTAGCTGAGGTAAAAACCTTGTAATGAGCGATCAAGCCCGCTTGAGAAGGCTTGTTGTAGTAAGGCGTAACGGTAAGGATGGCGTCCACGTCGAACTGGGCCAGATGTTCCAGTTTGCGAATCATGAACTGCGTGTTGGGACCGCCCAAACCCACCATCACGGGCAAACGATTGGCGTTCGTGTCTAATATGCAGCGCAACACATCGTCCTTTTCGGGCGGTGCGAGCGTGGGATATTCGCTGGTGGTGCCCATGGCGAGCAGGTAGTCCACCCCTTCGCCAATCACCTTGTTGACCAGTTGTTCCAGTCGCGGGAAATCAATCTCTCCGTCGGAAGTAAAAGGGGTAATCAGGGCAACGCCCAAACCCTTGAATGACTGTTGGATATCTGTTCTCATTTTCCTGCAAGTTTTTGGGTGTAGTTGAAGGCGGAAGCTAAAAATTGGTTGTAATTGCCACTGTCGGTTTGAATGGTGAGATCGTACAGGTCTTTGTAATCGGCGCAGCTGCCGATGATGAAGTGCGAATGTGAAGTGGCCAGAATAGCCTCAATGGGCGCATGATAACGGTAGTTGAAGTCCAGAAGCACATCGAAATCGCGGTTGATGAAGTCGGTAACCTGAATCATGTTGGGCTCGCCGCACCAAGTGAGCTGCTTTTGGCAGAAGTAGTCGGCGGAAAGCTGCTGCAGGCAGTAAAACGGCACGTATTTCTCGTCAATATAGCCGATAAGGTGCACAATAGTGTTGTTTTGCTGCAGCCGCGTGAAAATCTTGAAAATGGCCTTATAGGAATCCTCATCGGTGATTTCGCACAGCACCCCGATGGAGTTGGCACGCTCCAATGCGCAAATCTCCCTGATTTTGTCGGGTTTCTTCGCATTAAGGCGCTTATGGAGGAAGTAATTCTTTATTCTGGCAAACATGTAATCCGTCTAAATTTTAACCTGCAAAAATACAAAAAATGTTGAAAGAGGTATCAAGATGATGTCGGAAATAAAAAACGGGCGGAGATTTTCCGCCCGTAGCCCTGTAGAGACGCGATTCATCGCGTCTTTACAAATTACTTGACAACCACCTGTTTGGTGACCTTCTCGCCGGAAGTGTAAACCGTCACAGCGTAGATGCCGGGTGCCATTCCGTTGGTGGAAATCAGCACATGGCTGTCGCCGTAGAAGCTGTCGAACACCTTTTGACCCAGCATGTTGTGGATCTCCACACGCTCAATCACGTCAGAAGAAACCTGCACGTAATCGGTGGCCGGGTTCGGGTAAATCTTCACCTCGATCTGGTTGTGCTCGTTGACGGAGACATCCGTTACGCTCACAGAAACGGGAACGACAACTTCACCGTTTGTGATATCGCTGGAGTAGCAGTGCAGTTTGGCCGTATGCGTCTCATTCACAGCCATACTGTTGGAATTTACAGTCACCGTTGCGTTCACGCTCGCACCCGCATTGATGCTTCCAGCGGCAGGAGCTACAGTCAACCAAGGAGTGATAGGCGTGCCGTTGATTTTGCCACCAAGACACAAGTTATAATCGTAATCGCTACTTGTAAAACGGTTGTACCAAGTCGAGCCTCTCTTATACCAGCAGCTGTAGTCGTTGGCAAAAGCGCCGTCCAGGGGAGCAAGATATGCACCTTCAGGTTGCACGAACCAAACACCGAACCAGAGGTCGCTGCCGTCAATCAGGTAAGGCGTGGTAAGCGTGACAGAATTCCAACCGCTGTCAGGAGTGAAGGTCTGCTCGTAGACCACCTCACCAGGACCCGGATGCAAAAGAGTGTTCCCCATCGCATAAACACGCACCTTGGCGGTGGGAAGAGCTTGGCTCATGAAAATATGGATTTCGTTAAGCGTCTTACCAATTTGCGACTGAAGAACTGATGCAGGGAAGCAGACCGCAAGATCAACATCGGCAGCTTCGCCATTCCAACCTACGTATGTATAAGGATCGTCTTGATAATACTGCATCTCAACTTCCCCTGTAGAGGCCGGATTCGGGTTCGGGATATCGTAGGTGGTAACGATGCGGAAATCGGTGCCGCCGGTGCCGGGATTGTTCATCGTAACGGTGCCTGTAGTCGTGGAGTTGGGGTTAAGAGACAAGTTGACGTTCTCAGTGGGAACGGAAAACTCGCCTACCAGTGCAGCAGAGAGCTCAGTTACCACGAAATCGTCCACATAGTAAGTACCGGAAAGGTTGTTGGGCGCACCGGCATACAGGTCAATACCAGCCAATTGGTTTACACCGCCGGTGGTAGCGTCACCCGTGTAGTGGAACGGCCATGAGTTCACCAGCACGTTGTTGATGGTCAAGGAGGTTTGGTCCTGATCCATATCCACATCCATCACCACAGGGAACCATGCGTTGGAAGGATAGTTGAAATTGATCTCGGAACCGCCCACCTTGAGGTATCCGGTGCCGTTGTTGTAGAAATAGCATTCGTAAGACCATTGTTGTAATAACACATGTTGGATGTTGAAATAACCGCCGTTACCGGAACTCGGAATGTACATATTGAATGTAACAGTGTAGTGACCAGTGGTATAATTGCCGAAAGGATAGACCTGGTCTACACTTCCGTTTACGAGCAACGAGTTGGGGGTGGTGAAGGCCTGTGCGTTGGAAATCACACCGTCTTCGGCACCGCCAGGCGCATTGCTCCAAGTGGTCCAAGCCGAATTCGTCTGCGCAAGATGGCTGCCTGCGGTATAGGAATCAAAGTTGTCGCTAAACACGACCGTTTGCGCAAAAGTGAAGGAAATTGCGGCAAACATTAACAGGAAAAATAGTACATTTTTTTTCATAAGCATTTGATTTTTGAATGATGCGACAAAATTACATAATTTTTGTTTTACATGTTGTATCAAAAAAAAATTATTTGTCAGTCGGGACCACAAAAAAAAACGCTATGTGAAATCCGTGTTGGATTCTTACCGCCAAGAGAACATCACCAAAGCGGCGGCGATGCCGGCGTTGAGCGACTCGGCAGTTTCGCGGCCTTGTGCAGCGGAAGGGATGGTGATGCGGTTTGTAACCACCTTTGCCACCTCGTCGGAAATGCCGTTCGACTCGTTGCCGATAACCACGATGTCGTTGGGACGGAAGGAGAAATCCCGGATGTTTTCGCCGTTTAAGAAGGTGCCTAAGATGCGGCGATGGGCACTCTCCTGTTGCAGAAATTCCGGCAAGGAACGTTTGTGTATATGCACGTGTGTGAAGGAGCCCATCGTGGCTTGAATGACCTTCGGATTGTAGAATTCCACGCAGTCGGGCGAGCAGACAATGTGCTGGATTCCGAACCAGTCGGCAGTGCGGATGATGGTGCCGAGATTGCCGGGGTCGGAGATGTGGTCGAGGGAAAGTACAGGATTCGAATCCGGTATCTCCTCTTGATCTGGACGCTGATGCGCAATGGCCAACAACTCGGGAGGGGTTTGCATAGTGCTGATGCGCGACATTTCCTCAGCGGTAACGGTCGTTATCTCCTTGTTCTTCAGCCACGTTTCGTTTTCACGGATAGCGTTTTCGGTAGCAAAAATCTCCTCCACCACGAAGTCGGATGCACAGAGCATCTCCACACACTTGTAGCCCTCGACGAGAAACAGACCTTCCTCGTCGCGGAACTTTTTCGCATGCAACTTACGAATTTGGGATATCCGGTTTTTGCTGATCATATTTTGAAGGTTTAAGGTTTATGGTTTAAGGTTTAAGCCAAAAGCCTACAACTGACAACCTTCTAACTCACGAATTAGCACCTTATACTCCTCCCGAATCGGAATAGACTGATGGGTGACGCGGTCGAAACCGGAGAGAACGCTGTAGCAGGTGGTTTTCACGGTGTTGGTCTTGGTTTCGCGAAGCCGTTGAATCATCTTCAGACTCTTGTGACCGATTTCCACGATTTTGGTTTCGCAGACGATCTGGTCGTGGAATTCAATGGGCGCGGCGAAGTCAAGTTCTATATGTACCAAAACCAGGTCGATGGTGGTCCAATCAACCTGGTTTTGTAGCACTTTTTCCAAATAAAAACTCCGTCCGAAGTCAAAATAGTGGCATTGCACACCGTTATTGACATGGACGAAGGGGTCTAAATCACTCATCCGCACCTGCACAGGCACGGACACGCGGAAAGGCGTTTCGTCGATGAGTGGTTTAGAGGGCATTGATCTTCTTCATCAAACCTGATTTCAGGTTGGCGGCTTTGTTCTTGTGGATCATGCCTCTTTTGGCGAGCTTGTCGATCATAGCGGTCATGTTAGACAGCTTTGCGGTAGCTTCGCTCTTGTCGCTGATAGCGCGAATGTCTCTCAACGCGTTACGCATGGTTTTAGAATAGTAACGGTTGGCTAATCTCTTTCTCTCGTTTGCTCTAATTCTCTTTAAAGATGACTTGTGGTTTGCCATTATTTTCTAACTGTTTTTGATTTTTTACGTTCTAAATTTTCGAGCGGCAAAAATAGAATTTTTTTGCACATAATCAACCCGTTGCGAAAAATATTTTTCAACATATTAAAACGGGAGTGTTGACAGTGATGAAATCTTCCACTCCTGCTTATACGGCACCCCGATACTGTTGAATCCGCTGACACGCAACACATGTTTGGGGGCATCGGTGAGCCAAACCACGCGCACACCGCCGTCGGAGGCGCTCAAGATGATGCCGCCCTCCGCCTGCCAGCTGAGTTGCGTATAGCCCTCTTCCTCCAGACAGTA
>JAGBPE010000069.1 GCA_017633495.1 Bacteroidales bacterium
ATCAGAGACGTTGATTTGCGTCTGTAGAGACGGTGTGCACACCGTCTCTACGGTGCGGATTAATTTACCGTACACGTCAAACACCTCCAATGCCTTCACCTGTACATTGTTCATTGTACATTGTACATTGATGACGTCGTTTGCAGGATTCGGGTACAGGCTGATGCTGTTCAGCAGGTAGTTGTTGATACCTGTGAGAGTGGTGGCAGTAACGGCTGTTGTCCAGTCGCTGACGTTGCCGTCGCCGCAGTCGGCCTGCACCTGGATCTGGTACGTTGTCTCCGGATTCAGACCGGTGATGACGTAGCTGTTGGTGTTGGCCGTAGCAGAGCTGAGCGTGCCGCCCACAGGACGGTACTGGATGTTCCAGCTGTTCACGTTGGCATCAGCATCCCAGCTGATGGCGATGCTCTCGTGGGTCACTTCGCCGACGGTCAAGCCGGTCGGGGTGTTACACGGTTCGGGAGTGTCATCAGGCAGCGTGTTGAAGGTCACTTCGTTGCCATAGACAGTGGTACCGTTGAAAGTGATGAACGCCTTGTAGGTGTAGCCCGTGTTGGCGGTGAGACCGGTGAGGTTGTAGGAGAGGTTGTCGCCCGTCACAGTCACAGGAGCGTAGGTGCCGCCCGTGGTGGTCTTCCACTCGAATCCCTTGGCCGTGATGGTCACGTTGTCAGGATTCGTGATGGTGGCGTTCAACGTGGCGGAAGTTGACGTGATGCTTTCGGCGGCGTTGGTGGCCACGGTCGGGTCAACCACAACCGAACCACCGCTGGCCGTCACCGTCAGGTTCTTGACGATGGCAGGCGGCTGGACACCACCGCTGACATCGTTTCTCCAGACAAGAGCTAACAGAGCCGTGGAGGTAGAGGTCGGGCTGGCGTTCGGGTTGGGCATCTTCGCCACCACATGGATGGTGTCGGTGAGCTTGTTCAGAACGTAGGGATACGAAGATTGCGTACCGAAGCCATTTGCGTAGAAGTCGTAAGCGTTGATGGAATAGTCGCGATGAGCATAGTCCCCGGTGCCCGGTGCCGTGGTGGAGGGCAGGAACTGCGTGGAGGCAGGTGCCAGGAACAGTTTCAGGTAGTCGTAGCCGCCTTCACCATCGACCATCACATCGAAGGAGATGGTGATCGTGTCGCTGGTGCCCACATTGAACAACTTCTGCGCGGCATTTGCGGAGATTGTCGTAATCGTGTATCCCGGCGTGGTACCGTTGTTGGTCACAAACAGGGAAGGTTCGTTGTTGACAGTGCCTCTCATCCAGTAGTTGGTGCAGTTTCCGCCGTTCAGCACCCAAGTGTCGTTGGGGTTGGCGAAATCAGCCGTGTAGGGCAGGTCCACAGGCACCATGGTGGTGGAACCCTGAATGCTGTTGCTCCAATAGCTGTGGTCGGTGCCGCCACAAGCGGAACGGACGTAGAACTCATACACGGTGGAGTTGTTCAAGTTGTTGACCGTGAACGGGTTGGAAGTGGCCGTCACCACGGTGGCGTTGGTGCTGTTCGGATCAAAGCCGGGCGTGCCGTAGGCAATCTCCCAGGCGGTGGCTGAACCGACCTCCGTCCATCCCAACTCGACACTGGTGGTGGTGGCATTCACCACATGCAGGTCCTGAGGTTTCGGACAAGCCGGAATCAGGTTGATGCTCAGGTTGTCCATGTAAGAGTAACAAGTGGCGGAAGGATTGCCGTTGTAGAAGGCGATGTAATGACCGTTGCCTGTGTAGCCGCTGAAGACGACCTCTTTCTCCACCCAAGCGGTAGCCGTGCTGGCGGGATAGACCGTGTCAACCGGAACGAACGTGGTGGCATCAGTCGGATTGGTCATCACACCCACGATCAGACGATCGTTGGTAGCGTTGGAGGCTCTGTACATGAAGGTGGCCTGCAACGTGTTGATCGGAATCGTGGCGTCGAACTCCGGCGTAATGGCGATGTTGTACGTGCCGGAAGTGCCATAGAAGTAGAGGGAACCCACACCAGCATAGTTGGTGGAGTTGACGTAAGGTCTGTCACCGGAAGTGTAGGTGTTGATTCTGCCCCAGCAGAGCGGATAGACGGTCGTGCCCGTGCCGTAGCCATCGAAGTTGTCGATGTAAGGCAGCGCAGAGATGGCCGCGCAGGAGGTCGCACCGGAAGCCGCGAAGGAACGTGCACTGCTGTCGCCGCCGCCGCAGTCAGCCGTGACGTAGAAGTCATAAATCGAGGAAGGATTCAATCCAGTGACCGTGAACGGGTTGGTGGTGGCGGTCACTTCCGTGCCAGTGCCGGGCGTAAAGCCGGAAGGACCGTACTCAATCGTCCAGGAATAGGGTGCGCCGTCCTGAGTCCATGACAGATCAAGGCTGCTGGTGGTGGCATTCGAGGTGGTCACGTCTAACGGTCTCGGACAAGTCGGAATCAGGTCAATGGTCACGAAGTCGAGATATCCGTAACCCGTCGTGGTGTTGTATTCGTTCTTGAAAGCGATATAATGGCCATTGCCGGTGTACTGGCTGAAGGAGACCTCGAAGGGCTCCCAAGAGCTGGCAGCAGCGGGTTTGACCGTGTCAATCGGCATGAAAGTGTTGGCATCGGCCGGATTGGTCATCACACCCACAATCAAATAGGAGGTGGTATTGCCAGCACGGTACATGAAGGTGGTCTGCAACGTGTTGACGGGAATATTCTCGTCAATTAGCGGGGAAACAGCGATATTGTAAGTGCCGGAAGTTCCTGCATATAAGTAGAGGGAACCCACACCGTCGTAATGGGTGGTGGTGATGTAGGGATAGTTAGTGGAGGAGGAAGTGTAGGTGTTGAGTCTGTCCCAGCAAGGAAGATAAGCACCCGTGCCAGTGCCGTAAGTGTCGAAACTCTGTACGTACGGCAGGCTGTCAATGGGCAAGCAGGCGGTCGTGACAGTGACCACGTTGAGGGCATACTGGCTGTACTCATTGCCACAATTGCTGCGGAGGTAGATGTCGTAAGTGGTGGACGGGGTTAGGTTGTCCAAGGTGTAAGGATTGGTCGTCGTGGTGACAACCGTGCCTGCTGTACCGCCAGGGGTGAATCCGGGCGCACCGTACTCAATTTCCCACTCGGAGGCGTCGCCAACTTCAGTCCAGCCCAGTTCAACGCTGTTAGAACCGATGGATGCAACAGCAAAGTTGATCGGCTTGGGACAGTCCGGAATCTGTTCCACAACAATGTTATCGACATAGCCTTGGTTGTAGCTGGTGGCAAGTTGCGGGGCCATCAAAGCAATGTAGTTGCCACTTCCCTCATATTCGAAGAAAGAGAGCTCATAGTGCTGGTAAGTGGTGGAGCTTACATTGATGGTATCAACCGGCACGAAGGTGCTCTTGTCGGTCGGGCTGGAAAGCACACCCACCACCAACGTGAACGGATAAGTGGCGGAGATCATACGGGCGTCTAAAGACATCTGCAATGTGTTGACCGGGAACAGGTCGGGGTCGATCAGCGGCAGCACGGCAATCTGGTCGTCGTAGGTGCCGGTAGTGGAGTAAGTGTAGAACCGCATGGAGTTGGCGCCAGAGGCGGCGTAGGTCGCGCTGGCATAGATGATCGGGTATCCGGAGTAGCTTGTGGAAGTGCCAGCATTGATGTTGCTCCAGCAGTAAGGCAGGTTGGAAGTGGCCGCCGAGGTGGTCGTCGCACCAGTGGTTCCATCGAAGTTCTCGGAGAACGGCAGGGTGGTGATCGGATCGCAGGCGGTACGGAATCCAAATGCATTGGTCCAATCGCTCACGTTGCCGCCACAGTCGGTCTGCACCATCACATAATAGTTGGTGTAGGGGTTCAGTCCTGTGAAGGTGTAGTCTGTCGTATTGACGGTGATCACGTTGGTGCAGGTGTCCGGGTTGAATCCCGGGTAGTTGCCAATCACCAAGTTGAACGAAGTGCTTGCCCCGTCCATGACACTCCAGCTGATTGTCGCCTCATTGTTGGTGACGTCGGTCACATGCATATCGAAAGGAACCGGGCAGGCAGGTGCCTCCACGCAAGAGACTTGAGCCACGAATCCTTCTTTCACGACGCTGACGTCGGAATGGAACAGCAGGGTGAGCGGTCCGGACGTGGATGAGAGCGGTCCGAAGTTGATCAATGTGCCGGAAGTGCCGGAAACGATCTTCTGCAACAGATTGGTTTCGTCAACTTCCGTGCCGTTATAGACGCTCAAGTAGTCAATGGAGGACTCACCAACGAAAGTACCGGAAACGGAGACCACGGAATCGGCCTCGCCCGGATAAATAACTAAGGTGTAGTGGCAGTTGTTGCTGTAGTCGCCGGCAATGCCGCCGTCGTCCGTGACAATGAAGCTACAGCCGGTGACGGTGTCTGAACCGGTGATGCCCATGGTGAAGGTGTAAGGAGACGCAGTGGCTGGAGTGATGGTCCAATCGCTGAAGTCACCGCCGCCACAGTTGGCACGCACATAGAAGTCATAAACGCCAACGGTAAGCCCTGAAACTGTATAAGGATTGTCGGTGACATTATTTATAATAGTACCTTCAATTCCCGGGTCAAAACCAGTCGGACCATAGAGAATATCCCAAGAGGAGGCGTATGTGTCTGTCCAGGAAAGAGTTACCTCATCCGTTACAGAGGAAGCAGCTGTGAGGTCGGTCGGACGCGGACAGCTGGGGATGAGCTCCACGGTGACGTTGTCGACATAGCCGTAGTTGTAGTTGGAAGTGGGCTTCTTGGCCATCATGGCGATATAGCTGCCCGTACCCGTGTAAGTGTCGAACATCACGGTGTAGTTGGAGTACGTAGTGGAAGAGGTGATGATGGTGTCCACGGGCACGAACGTGGTCTTGTCCGCAGGGTTGCTCATCACGCCCACGATCAGGTTGAAAGGATACGTGGCGGTGTTGTCACGGGCATCGAAAGTGATTTGCAGCGTGTTGATCGGGAAGGTGTTGACATCGATTTCCGGCAGGATGGCGATCTGGTCGTCGTATGTGCCGGAGGTGGTGTAGTTGTAGAAACGCATGGAGTTGTTTCCGGAAGCGGCGTATGTCGCGCTGGCATAGATAATCGGGTAGCCGGCGTAGTTACCGGAGGTGGAGGAGATATTGCTCCAGCAGTACGGCAGGTTGTTTACGGACAAAGAGGTGTTCGTGGAGCCAGTGTAGGCATCGAAGTTCTCGATGAGAGGCAACTCAGTGATCGGGGCGCAGGCAGTGGCCGCTGTAAGTTTTTGTGACCAGTGGCTGTTGTCGTTGCCGCCGCAAGTGGCTCTCACATAGAAGTCATAACCCGTGGAGTGGTTCAAACCGTTGACGGTATAGGGGTTGCTCGTGGCAGGTTCGATTGTGCCGGTGCCAGGCGTGAAGCCCATCGGGCCGTATTCAATTTCCCAAGAAGTAGCCGTGCCCATCTCGTTCCAAGCGAGGTCGATGCTGGTCAATGTGGGGTTCGAAGCGGCTAAGTTTTTCGGTCTGGGACAGGTGGGGATGACATCCACCATGATGTTGTCAACATAGCCAGTGTTGTAGGTGGCCGATGCAGGCTGCGGTGCCATCATAGCGATGTAGCTGCCCGTGCCGGTGTATTGGTTGAAGGGGATCTCATAGATGGCGTAGTTGTTGGAGGTGGTTATAATCGTGTCCATCGGCACAAAGGTAGTCTTGTCCGTCGGGTCGGTCATGACACCCACATACAACGTGAACGTGTAGGTACCGTTGTTTCTTGCTTCAAAAGTGAGCTGCAGGTTGTTCATGGGATAGAGCGTGGGATCAATCTCCGGCAATATCACCATTTGGTCGTCGTAGGTGCCGGAGGTGGAGTAGGTGTAGAAGCGCATGAGGTTGCTTCCGGACGCGGCGAGGGTAGCGCTGGTGAATACGATTGGGTAGCCGGAATAAGTGGTGCTGGTACCGTTGTTGATGGTGCTCCAGCAATACGGCAGATTGTTGTCGGCCGCAGAGGTGCTTGTATAGCCGGCAATGGAGTCGAAGTCCATCAGGAAAGGCAGGGTGCTGACAGGAGCACATTCGGTGCCTGCGGTATAGACATTCGAGTAACCGCTGATATCACCGCCGCCGCAGTTCGCGCGGACGTAGAAGTCATAGACGGTCGAATTTTCTAAACCATGGATGGTGTACGGGTTGGTGGTGATGCTCTCTACGACACCGTTACCTTGTGTGAAGCCCGTCGGACCATATTCAATATCCCAGGCACTGGCGTTGCCCATCTCTGTCCAGGAGAGATCAATGCTGTTCAACGTGGGGTTGGAAGAGGCTACGTTCTTCGGTTTGGGACAGGTCGGGATGATATCCACCACGATATTGTCGATAAAGCCGGAATTGTAGGTGCTCGTGGTCGGCTGAGGAGCCATCATAGCGATGAAACCTTCAGGTCCGGTATATTGGTTGAAGGGGAACTCATAGTTGGCATAGGTGTTGGAAGTGGTCACGATGGTGTCCACCGGTACAAATGTGGTCTTGTCAGACGGGTTGGTGATGACACCCACCACCACGGTGAACGTGTAGGAGCTGTTGTTTCGCGCATCGAAGGAGAGCTGCAAGTTGCTGATGGGATAGCTCGTGGGATCAATCTGGGGCAGGATGGCCATCTGGTCATCGTAGGTGCCCGAGGTGGAATAGGTGTAGAAACGTATGGAGTTGTTACCGGAAGCAGCGTAGGTTGCACTGGCATAAACAATCGGATAGCCGGAATAGCTTGTGCTGGTACCAGCGTTAAGATAGTTCCAGCAATACGGCAGGTTGTTGATGGCCACAGAGGTGGTCGTGGCGCCTGTGTAAGCGTCGAAATTCTCTGTAAACGGCAACGTGGTGATGGAGTTGCACGGCGTGGTGACCTCGAGGAGACTCCATTCGCTCACATCACCGACACCACAATTGGCACGCA
Organism: Bacteroidales bacterium; assembly: GCA_017633495.1. GTDB lineage: Bacteria > Bacteroidota > Bacteroidia > Bacteroidales > WCHB1-69 > F23-D06. Next base: position 6,885 of record JAGBPE010000069.1, read on the forward strand.
CATAGACGTAGTAGGTCGTGTTTGCGCCGAGTGAGGAGAGGGAATATTCAGGAAGACCGCTGACGTAATCCGTCGGGATTGTGTTGGAATCGGGGAAAATGGGAGAGGTACTGACGTAAAGGTCCCAATCGGTTTCGGTGCCCACAGGAGTCCAGTTCAAGTCGAAAGAGGTTGTGGTGAGATTGGTTGCCGTGAGTGCGGTCACTTTCGGACAAGTGACCACCGGAGCGGCAAAATAGTAGTAGCGGTTCACATCAGGCCAATTGCCCGACGCGATGGTGGTCGATTGGCCGGCATTGTAATGGGTTGCCTGGTGGTTGGCGTTCAGAAGGATAACATCGTTGGCGCCAGTACTCATGCCCATTTGGCGTGTGGTCGCCGGCAGGATGGGAGGAGTGGTGGAGGCGAAGACGATCTGTATGTCGTTGCTGCCTTCGAAGAGTTGCACTTGCCAGCGTAACACGGAGTTACGGGAAGAGGTGGTGTAAGTGGAGGTGAAAATCTCGATCACGCACACACGGTTAGGGGCGGTGCCGATCACCTCATGATAGACATGGCCGCTGTCCGACAGGAAACCGTCACATCCCAACATGTTGATTTTCGGAGCGTTAATATTCGCATTAGAACTACTGAAGGGGGTGCTGTAGTTGCTGGTGCCCGTAACCGTCGGGCCAAAACGCAGGTTACCGTCGGCATTGACGGAGAACTGGGTGTACGCCTCGGAGCCGAACGTGAAGGAGAATCCGATGTCGTGCACCGTAGTCACCCCGTAGTCACCCGCGCCTGGGGTGATCAGGGATGTGGTAGTGGTCAGTGTCTGCCACTTGTTCGCGTCCGTACCCGTGGTGAACGTATAGTCCGCCAGGGTCTGCGCAAACCCGCTTAAGCCTAGTGTCAATAGCATAAGCGTCAGAAGTAGAATCTTTTTCATAATACGTGGTTTTTAATGAATAATTTATATTATAGTGAATAACAATACGCAATTTTTAGAATAAACTGCAAAAATACAAAAATACACCCAAAATGTCTGCCGATGAACGGCTCGTTTTTATCAACAATTTATAAACAAAAAGGGCCGTCACCTTAACCGGTAACGGCCCTTAGTCTCAAGTCTCAAGTCTTACTTCTTGACAAAGGATTTCGTCACAACGCCCTGTTCGGTGGTCACGCGCACGAAATACATGCCGCTTGCCAAATCAGAGACGTTGATTTGCGTCTGTAGAGACGGTGTGCACACCGTCTCTACGGTGCGGATTAATTTACCGTACACGTCAAACACCTCCAATGCCTTCACCTGTACATTGTTCATTGTACATTGTACATTGATGACGTCG
>JAGBPE010000070.1 GCA_017633495.1 Bacteroidales bacterium
GTCACCACAACAACCGATTTGCAACCAGGGAGCAGCGACTCGGGGTTGAAGCGGCCTTCGACATTTCGCTCCAGAAAGTGCATCTCCGCATGGAACTCCTTGTCGATGGATTGCCTAAACTCGTCCGCGGCTTCCGAAAGCTCACGTGCACGCGCAATTCCGCAGTCCTGGAAACCGATCTCAGCGGCCCACGACTTGATGGCTTGCGAGGAAAGGGGTGCTGACGACATGCTAAAGCTCTATGGGATCGAACTTTTCAGGAATTTTGATACTGGTCACGCCGGGCACGTTCAAACGAATCACCTTCAACTTGCCCCGCACTTCGATGAGACGATCCAACTCTTTGAAAACGAACTCGGTGAAGAAGGAGCTCGTACTGTCCACCGGCTCGAAAGCCGAATACTCGAAGCTCAACTTCTGTCTTTTGGGAAGCTTGTCAGTATCACCGTTGAACAGAGCCTGAACAGTCTGGAAATCAACGGCAAAGGGCAAAAAACGCCGGAACGGGGCGTAGGTGCCTTTGTAGTATTGATACGTCAGTTTGTTCACATAGATGATGGAGTCGGGCGTGAACACCGCACGCATGACTTCAATGCCATACGCATGAATATTCAGGTAGAGGATGCTGTCAGTCCGATTGACCATGTAGAAGTTTCCGGATTTTGTACCGCCAGTATCCACCAGATCGAATTTTCCGCGATAGGTGATCCACTCATAGCCCGTGGCCATCGGCAGAACCGTAGTATCTGCAGCAACTGCCGCACTGTCAACCTCCTGCGCCGAAGCCAACGTCCAAAACGACAGCAGAAAAGTCAGCAAGCAAAATATGCGCATTTCAAATCTCTTCATCATTTGGGCAATTTTCTGGTTAGACACTTCAGACGGTCAAAAGTAATACAGAGAGCTGGATTATTCGGAATTAAGATTCGGGGATGATGCGGATTTTCACCTCATCGATGCGGTTGTGGTCCATTCTGACAATCTCGATCATGTAGCCCATGAACTCGAAAGAATCGCCCTCTTTGGGAATCGTTTCGAGGTGATCGACCACGAAACCGGCCACCGTGGAATAGTCGATTTCATCGTAATCAACCTCATAACCGTCAATCACGTCGGTGAGCACGTCGATAGGCGCATCGCCCTTCACCAGCACGGAATGGTCTTCGCATTCGGTCACGTCGGGTTCAACAACCTCCTCTTCCTCAGGCATTTCACCGACAATATTCTCGATAATGTCGTGCAAGGTGACGATGCCAGCCAGGTCGCCAAACTCGTCCACCACGATGCCGAAGTAGTACTGTTTCTGACGGAAAGCGTTGAGGATATCCTGTGCGTCAGTGTTTTCGGTGAAGACAAGCGGCTCGTCCAGCATTGAGCGGACATCTGCCGTGCCCTCTTTACGCAGTTCCATGAAGAAATCCTTGATATTCAGCACACCGAGATAATTCTCCACATGCTTGTCGCACACTAACACGCGGCTGACGGAGAAGTCGTACAGCTGCTTGATGAACTCCTCCTGCGGCAGATTCACGTCGATCCACTCGATTTCCGAGCGGTGAATCATAACGTGGATGGCGCGTTTGTCGGCGAAGGAGAAGATATTCTCGTGCATCTCGCTCTGTTCCTCCTCAATCACATCGGTTTCGCCCGCCTCTTTGATGATGTCGAGCAGTTCATCTTCGGTCAAATGGTCTTCACCCGCCTTCACACCGAGGATTTTGTCAATCAGGACCGTAGTGCCGGAAAGGGCTTTCACAGCGGGTTTGAACACCACACGGATAAAGTTCATGATGGGGGCCACAGCAACAGAGACGCGTTCCGGTTGGGAGAGGCCAATGGTTTTCGGAACGAGTTCGCCCAGCACGATGGTGATGAACGTAACAATCAGGAAGCCGATGATTAGCGCAGCGGAGGCAGCCAACGGTTTGGAGATATGCATCCAACGGAACAGTACTTCAAGGTAGGGTGACAGCGCGGCACCACCGATGAAACCCGTCAACAAGCTGGTGACGGTGCTGCAGACTTGGATGGAGGCTAAGAATTCCTCCTGATGGTCCTGCAGAAACAGCGCCTTGCGAACCGCTTTGGGATGCTTTTCAGTATATTTGTCGATGCGGATCTTCCTGAACGAAACGATGGCAATCTCGCTCATCGAGAAGAAGCCGTTGGCCAAAATCAGTAAAAGAATGACAATAAGACGTATCATGGCTATTTTTGCGAAATATTGATATTCAACACTTTATGTATATTACTTCTCCATTTAAAATTCAGCGCAAAGATACAATTTATCCGTAAGTATCAGTCATTTAGAAAATTTTGTACCTTTGCCAAAAATTTGAACTTGTAGTAATCTGGCTTTTTTTCACTCGTAATCTACTTACTACCAATTTTTTGAGTCACCAAATTGGAATTTTATGAAGATACTGTTTGTCATTGACACCTTCTATACAAACAACAACGGAACCAGCATATCGGCGCAACGGTATGCCTCAGAATTGCGCAAGCGTGGTCATGAGGTGCGCATCCTGACCGCCAACCACTCTCCCGAAGCGGATGCCGACATCTATTCTGTGCATTTTTTCCGTTTTCCAATTTTCCAACCGTTGCTGGACAAGCACAACTTTTATTTCGCTAAATATTGGGGCAAATATACGACAGAAACCATTCACGCCGCCGTGGAGTGGGCCGACATCGTGCACTGCTTCTTGCCGTTCGCTTTGGAAAAGAGGGCAGAACGCTACTGCGAGCAGATTGGCAAGCCCTGTACCGCTGCCGCGCATCTGCAACCTGAAAGTATCACCGCCAACATCCTCGGTCTGCACAAGGTGGGCTGGGTGACACATCTGTTCTATCTGTGGTTCAGAAGAATCATTTTCGACCGTGTACAGCATGTGCACTGTCCTTCACAATTCATGGCCAACGAGGTCAAGTCGCACGGATTCAAGGCCAAGCTGCACCCCATCAGCAACGGTATACAAGATCCGTTCATTGAGGCGGGCAAACGCAACATCGCCGGTAACCGGACGGAGACTTACGATGAATACAAGGGAAAAATCCTGCTTTTGATGGTAGGACGACTCACGCGCGAGAAGGGGCAGGAGCTGATCATGCGTGCTGTGCCCTACTCCAAATACGCCGACCGCATCCAGCTGGTTTTCGCCGGCCACGGACCGATGCAAAAGCACTACGAGAAGGTGGGTGAGATGCTTCCGCTGAAGCCGCAGTTCGTCTACTTGAAACGCGACGAGCTCATCGAACTCTTCTCGCAAGCCGACCTATACGTACATGCTGCCGATATGGAATCGGAAGCCATCTCCTGTATCGAGGCCATCGCAACGGGTTTGGTGCCGGTCATCGCCAACAGTTCGCATTCGGCCACCACGCAGTTCGCACTCGACGAGCGCAGCCTCTTCAAAGCCGGCGACCCTCAAGACCTCGCCCGCGCCATCGACTACTGGCTCGACAACACCGAAGAGCGACTGAGAATGGAAAAAGTCTATCAAGAATCAGCACTGAAATACAGCATCGACAACTCTATCACCCTGTTTGAAGAGATGTTGAACGAAGCTATTCAAGATCATGAAAAATCAAAGCATTAATTGTCGTAAATTATTATCAATCATAATATTATCAATTCTCACTTGTTCTATTCAAGCGCAGAACGGTCGCACGGAAGGCCTTACCAGACGGGAGGACGGATCGGTGGAATTCCGTTACCACGCTCCCGATGCCAATATGGTGAAATTGGTCTTCGACGGCGAATTGCACAAAGAGCTCAAGACCATCGAAAGTGAGAGTTATCACTCCGTGAAGATGCAGTGCGACAGCAACGGAGTGTGGAGTTACATCACTCCCCCACTCCCGCCTGAGATCTACACTTACCAGTTCGACATAGACGGTGTGTGTCTCCCCGACCCCACCAACCCGGACTCCATCCGGGTGCGCGACGACAAGAAAAGCGTCTTCATCATTGAAGGCACTCCGCAAATAGAGCTCTACATCAACGAGAATTTGCGCGGTCGCATGGACACGCTGGTGTTTCCGGGCACGTCTGAGCGAAAAGACAGAACGGTGATTGTGTACACCCCGCCGCAATACCTTCAAGGGCAGCGAAATCTGCCTGTTCTATACCTGCTGCACGGTCTGAACGGCAACCAGACGGCTTGGAACGACCGGGGTCGTGCGGTGCAGATTTTAGACAACCTCATCGCACAAAACAAGGTCACCCCGATGATTATGGTGATGCCCGATGCCAACCCAGAATGTCTGGTCTCCCAAGGCGAAGATATCGGGTTGATGGAAAACATCAAGCACTACGGCTCTTGGAACAAGATGGAGTTCGAGCATCTCTACCCCGAGATGGACCGCTTTCTGAGCGACATCTACCAGTTCTCCACGAATCCGGGTGATCGTGCCGTAGCTGGGCTCTCATTGGGCGCGAAGCAGTCGGCCAACCTCGCCAACCTCTACGACAGCACCTTCTCCGCCGTCGGATTGTTCTCTCCCGTAGCCGGACGCAAGCAGGTTCCCCAAAGCGCTTACCCCAACTATTGGATCGGCGCAGGCCGCACCGACTTTTTCTATGGCAAAATCAACAAGTTGCGCAAAAGAATACAACGCAAAAACATCCCCTACACGATGTACAGCTCCGTTGGCGGACACACTTGGCGGAATTGGCGCGTATATTTTACAGAGTTTGTGCAGACGTTGTTTTAGATTAAAGGTTAAAGGTTAAGGGTCAAAGTATTATGAAACAGATTTTGATAATAGCAATATTTGTCGTATTTGGCGGTTTTATTTCGGCGCAGACGCAGCTGCCGAACAAGAGTTTCGAACAGTGGACCACCACCGACAAGGGCAACGCGGTGCCAAAGTATTGGCACTCTTACGGTGACGGTGACTGTCAGCTCAAGGGCATCTACTCGTGGGGCTGCGGTCCGTTGACGAAGAACCACAGCAACCGCGTGACCGGCCATACCGGCTACGGCTGCGAAATCTACTCCACCAGCATCAGCGGCAACTTAGTGAACGGGGTACTCACCACGGGACAGATGCAGTTTGCCTCTACCGACAACAAAAGTGCGGACAACTGCACTTACACCGACAAGGACAACAAATTGGGGCACAAGGCGGCGATGGCGTTCACTGGTCGTCCCGATTCGGTCTATTTCTGGTGCAAATTCGAGATGAAAAAGCCCTCCAACGTGGCCATCGCCAAGTTCCATCTGCACGGCAACATCGCCTACCGCGACATCTCCACGCATAGTGCCAGCACTGCGCAAAAGGGCAAGATTGGCAATGCCTATTGCGACATCAAGGACCATAACGACCAGAAATGGCACCGTTACAAATACAAATTCACCTATTATGACGAGCAGAACCACGTGGTGAGCAGCACCTCTCGCACACCCTCCTACATTCTGGTATGCTTCTCCACCAACAAGATTGCCAAAGGTGGCAACAACGGTGACAAACTCATCATCGACGACATCGAAATGATATACAACAAACGGCTCTCCTTCATTGAGATTGACGGGCATCCGCTGCCCGGCTTCAACCCCGACATCACGGAGTACACCTACGCTTGCGACGATCCCGCACGTATTCCGGAGGTCTCCGCCGAAGCGCAATCACCTAACGCCACGGTGCGCATCGAAAGTGCCCCGCAGCAAATCCTCATCACCGTCACCCATGACGACGGCGAACAGGTCTACCGCATCGCGTTACACGACGAAGTGGTTAAACGGTAACCTTCTCGAAATCTGATGCAGGATGCTTGCAAAGGGGACAGATGAAGTCCTCAGGCAGATCCTCACCCTCATATTCGTAGCCGCAAATCATGCAGCGCCAAACGGTCTTGCCCTCAGCAGTCTGACCGACGGCTTGGGGTTTCGGCTTGATATGCTCTTGATAGTAATTATAAGTGGCTGAAGGCACGTCAGACAGTGTCTCCATCTCGGTAATGAGACCGATGAAAAGGATATGCGTACCCAAATCGATAGTCTGCTCGACTTTGACCGAAAGGTAGGTGTTCGTGCCGCGAGTGATCGCTAACGTGCCGTCACTGACACGACGGCAGTCGTTGAAATCGGCAAACTTGTCGACCGTTCGACCGCTCTGGAATCCAAAATGCTTGAACAGTTCGAAATCGGATTCCTCACTGATGATAGAAACCGTGAAGCGTCCCGAACGTTGAATAAGTTCTGTAGTAAAATTCTCCTTGCACAAGGACATGGAGACGCGGTTGGGTTGCGCCGTCACCTGCTCAACAGTATTACTGATGCAGCCGTTGTCGCGACCATCAGCGCAAGTCGTGATGACAAAA
>JAGBPE010000071.1 GCA_017633495.1 Bacteroidales bacterium
AACGTTAATCAATTCGCCAGGAGCATTATTGAATCTGTCGCAGATCTCAATAATCTTGTCGCTGACTTCCTTTTTCATTTTGATAATTATCTTATCCATAATGGTGTTTTTTTAATTATTGATGAATACTGAAACAGAATTATTTGTTCAAATCCACTTCAACGGTCGTTTGTCTGTCGAAATAGTGGGTGTGCAACAGTTCATGCGACTTGTGACCGCACGGCTCGCCCAAGAATTCCTTGTAAATGGTTTGGATGGACGGGTTCTCGTGTGATTTACGGATCGGCATGTCCTTATCAGCTTGATAGATAGCTTCCCAACGGGCTTTGATGATATCGCCGTTTCCGTGGTGCAGAGGTTGACCACCGCCGTCGATACAACCACCAGGACAAGCCATGATCTCGATAGCGTGGAAGTTGCACTTGCCAGCCTTGATGTCTTCGAGCAGCTTGCGGGCGTTCTTCAAACCGTGAGCGATACCGATGTTGAGTTTCAAACCGTCAACGTCGATGGTAGCGCTACGCACGCCTTCCAAACCACGAAGTTCTTCGAAGTCGATCTTCGGAAGAGGTTTCTTGGTAATCACCTCGTAAGCAGTACGGACAGCAGCCTCGATCACACCGCCAGTGGTACCGAAGATGACAGCAGCACCGGTAGATTCACCAAGCGGGCTATCGAACTCTTCGTCCGGAAGTTTCGTGAAGTCGATGTTGGCTTGTTTGATGAGAGCAGCCAACTCGCGGGTAGTAATGGAGAAATCGACATCGGGATTGCCGTTCACCTTGAACTCGTCACGACCGCATTCGTATTTCTTAGCCAAGCACGGCATCACGGAGATACAAACCATATCCTCACGTTTCACACCGATCTTTTCTGCGAAATAGCTCTTTGCGATAGCACCGAACATCTGTTGAGGAGATTTAGCCGTTGAAGGAAGATCTCTCATATCCGGGAACTGGTGTTCGAAGAAGTTCACCCATGCAGGGCAGCAAGAGGTAAGGATAGGAAGCGGAACGTTCTTATCGCCACCGAGGTATTTGGTCAAACGACCGATCAGCTCGGTACCCTCTTCCATAATTGTCAAGTCAGCGCTCCAGTCAGTGTCGAACACATAGTCGAAACCGAGAGCCTTGAGAGCAGCGGTGAGCTTGCCAGTCACGATGGAACCGGGCTTCATGCCGAATTCCTCACCGAGAGCCACACGCACGGCGGGAGCCACTTGGACAACCGTTTTCTTGGTAGGATCCACGATAGAGCGGATAACCTTAGCGGTGTTGTCAACTTCGGTAAGAGCGCCCACAGGACAAACTGCCACGCACTGACCGCAGAACGTACACGGTGAGTGGTCGAGGTGTTGGTTGAAGGCGGTGGAAACGACTGCTGGGAAACCACGCTCGATAGCGGAGAGAGCACCCACGGTCTGCATTTCGTTACACATCATTTCACAACGACGGCACATAACGCACTTGTTCATGTCGCGGATGATAGAGGGAGAAACCTCGATCTGGTAGCTGGACTGAACGTGATCGGGACCGACGAAGGGGTTGCTGCGGATGCCGAAGCGGATAGCCAGTGCCTGAAGTTCGCACTTGCCGCTCTTAGAGCATTGCAGACAGTCATTCGGGTGGTCGGAGAGCATGAGCTCGAGCACCGTGCGGCGTGCGTTGATCACGCGCATGGAGTTGGTGCGGACCACCATGTCGGGCATACATTCGGTGACGCAAGCGGGAGCCAGGTTACGACGGCCGGCAACCTCCACGACACAAATACGACATCCACCGGGTTTGTTGTGGACATCCATGCCCTTGAATTCAAAGTGGCAAAGGGTGGGGATAGAGATACCCAGCTGCTTTGCGGCGTTAAGAATCGTAGTACCTTTCGGCACTTCAACTTCTCTGTTATCTATTGTTAATTTAATTGTATCCATATTGTTCACCTTTCACTAAATAATACTAATTGCACCGAATTTACATTTTTCAATACATGTACCGCACTTGATACACAACTCTTGGTTGATTTCGTGAGGCATCTTGACTGTACCCTTGATGGCACCGACCGGACAGTTGCGGGCGCAAGCCGTACAACCTTTACATTTTTCAGCGTCGATGACATACTGTTTGAGAGCCTTGCACTGACCGGCAGGACATTTCTTTTCAGTCACGTGAGCCACATATTCATCCCAGAAGTTGTCGATGGTGGACAATACAGGGTTCGGGGAGGTTTGACCCAGACCGCACAGAGCGGTATCCTTAATAACCGTACTGAGGTTCTTGAGGAGGGCGAGGTCTTCCATTGTACCGTTACCCTTGGTGATACGGTCGAGGATTTCGCTCAGACGCTTGTTACCGATACGGCACGGCGTACATTTACCGCAAGACTCTTCCACGGTGAAGTCGAGGTAGAACTTAGCGACAGAAACCATACAAGAGGTCTCGTCCATCACGATCATACCACCAGAACCCATCATGGAGCCAGCAGCTACGAGGTTGTCGTAGTCGATGGGGGTGTCGAGGAACTTCTCGGTCAAGCAACCGCCAGAAGGACCACCGGTTTGCACGGCTTTGAACTTCTTGCCGCCCTTGATACCACCACCGATTTCGTAAATGACCTCACGAAGAGTGATACCCATAGGCACCTCGATCAAACCAACGTTGTTGATCTGGCCAGCCAATGCGAACACTTTCGTACCTTTGGACTTTTCAGTACCGATGGATGAGAACCACTCCCAACCCTTGTTGATGATGACAGGGATGTTGGCATAGGTCTCCACGTTGTTCACGTTAGAGGGTTTCTTCATATAACCCGAAACAGCCGGGAACGGGGGTTTGAAGGTGGGCTCACCACGTTGACCTTCCATAGAGTGGATCAAAGCAGTCTCCTCACCGCAAACGAATGCACCGGCACCGTAACGGAGGATAATGTCGAAATCGAAGTCTGTGCCGAAGATGTTCTTACCGAGGAGACCGTATTCACGAGCCTGGTCGATAGCGATTTGCAGACGGTGGATAGCCAGCGGGTATTCAGCACGGATATAGACCAAACCGATGGTAGCGCCGATACAGAAACCGCCGATAGCCATAGCCTCGATGATGGAGTGCGGGTCGCCTTCCAAGATGGAACGATCCATGAATGCACCCGGGTCACCCTCGTCGGCATTACAGATGATGTATTTCTGGTCAGCAGCGTTCTTAGCGCAGAGTTCCCATTTCAAACCAGTGGGGAAACCAGCGCCTCCACGTCCGCGGAGACCGGATTTCTTGATGACGTCGATGGTGGCAGCGGGATCGTGTTGTTCCAAAACGCTAGCCAATGCCTTGTAACCGTCACGTGCGATGTACTCGTCGATGTTTTCGGGATCGATGAAACCGCAGTTACGCAAAGCGATACGCATCTGTTTCTTGTAGAAACCCATGTGCTTGGAGTCGGAGATATGTTCCTTATCCTCGGGGTTTTCATAAAGCAGACGCTGCACTTTTCTACCCTTGATGATGTGCTCGTTCACAATTTCGAGGCAATCTTCAGGGGTTACCTGGGTATAGAAAGTGTTATCGGGAAGGATCTTCACGATGGGGCCTTTTTCGCAGAAGCCGAAGCAACCGGTGGTCACCACTTGAACGTCGTCGTCAAGACCTTTCTCAGCCAGGATTTGTTGGAAATTTTCTCTGATTTTGGGGCTTTCTGAAGCCGTACATCCCGTACCGCCGCAGAGCAGAATGTGGTATTTATAACTTGCCATAACTGACCTCCTTAATGATTATTTGTCGATTTTTTCATAATTAACCGGGATGACGCCTTCCAGGATTTCGCCTTGCATGACATACTTGCTGACGATTTCTTTACCCTTCTTGGTGTCAACGTGACCGTAAACGATGGGGTCTTGACCGGGTTTCTTAACTTCGACGGTAGGTTCAGCATAGCAGTAGCCCATGCAGCCCGTTTGAGTGACAACAGCCTTCACATTTTGGTTGTTGCATTCCTCAATGATGGCTTCCATGGTCTGTTTTGCGCCGGAAGCGATACCGCAGGTTGCCATAGCCACCTTGATTTGCACGAGGTTTTCGACGTTCTCGCCGCCTTCGCGCAATTCAATCTTGGACTGCAACTCTTCTCTCTTTTTCTTGAGATCTGCCAATGATTTTATTTTTTCCATACTATAAAATTTGGTTGTAGATTGTATTTTATTGTTTAGTCGTTATTTACGATTAAAACCAACTCTTTTTTTCGCGCGGCAAAGGTATAAAAAAAAGAGATACAAAACGATAGGAAAATGAGAGGGATTTTTTGGTTAATGGTTAAAGGTTAAAGGTTATGGTTTAGGTGGTTACAGTGTTAGGTGGTTGTTCCGTAGAGACGCGATTAATCGCGTCTCTACAGCGGTCATCGTATAATCGTAACACTCCCCGTCACCATCTTCGCCTTTTCCCCGCGGCTCTTGTAATGGACCATCACCACATAGACTCCTTCCATCGCGTTGGCGCCGTCCCAGCCGAAGGTGGGTTCCTCCGTGCGGAACACCAGGCCGCCCCAGCGGTTGTAGATCTCCATCCGGTACTCCTCGATTTCGTCCGGATAACTGAAAACGGGTAGGAAGACCGGGTTCTTGCCGTCCTCGTTCGGGGTGAAGGCGTTGGGCAGGTAGAGCTCCTGCACTGTGGTTTCCTCGGAGGTGGTGTCCGGGCCGGGATCCACACCACCATCAAGCGTGAGCGTCAATATCACCGTGCTGTCACAGCCGTATTGGTTATTGAAATACTGCGTGTAAACACCATCCTCCGTGTAAGTTACGCCGTTCCAGACGAAACTCTGCCCGGCATGTTCCTCGATTTCCACCACGTCGGGCGGGAGGAGGGTGAGATAGACCGTGATTTCGCTCTCGCAGCCTGCCGCGCTGACGGTCTGGGTGAAGGTAGTGTCTAAGATGCCGGCGGTCTCCTCGGCGGTCAGCACGAAACCGTAGCTGTTGTAGGGAGCCCCTTGGCATATCGTGTCGTAATAGGTTTGCGGTTCGTTGGAAATCACAATCACGTCCACCGAAGCCGAGTTGGTGCACCCGTAGGCGTTGCTAACCGTGACGGTGTAGCTGGTGGTCTGCAAAGGGACATCCGAAAAATGCGGTTCTGTGGAACCGGTGTTCCAGTTATAGGTAAGCGTGGTGTCGTAAATGTTTTCGTTTTCAGGCGGCGGGAAACTGCATACAGCCCGGACCCTTGCACTCATGTTTTTGTTAATTTGCATCGGAGTTCCAGTATAATAGGACCAGGAGGCAAACGCACCGGCATCTTCGGTGAAAGGGATTATCCACGCCTGGGTGCCGCTCGACTCTGTGCTGGTCCAATAGATGTCCTGCCACGAATAAGTAGTGGAAGAATGTTGTGTCTGCATGGGAGTTCCTCCTGCGGCGGTCAAGGCGGCTTGGATAAACGGCAGTTGCGCGTAAATCAGGCTGAGTTGCGCGGCGGCAGGCAGGTACCAGCCGTGTTCGACATCCACCGCCCATGCCGCACAGTTGGATCCAGCCCCTACGTAATTGCGTATGGCCAAAGTGTTGGTGTAGCCGGATGTGTCTGCAAGTGCCATCTGAGAAGGGGCGTCGTAATTGGGAAGTGTGGGAATGTCTCCCCCTGTTAGGGACCACGAGTACGAGCTCGTCACCGGTGCATCGTGAAGCGCCACCGCCCATCCGCTACCGTCCGCCGCCACAAAGAAGACTATGCCTTGGGAACCGTCTTCGGCGGTGTACAAATCCCCCAAGTGGTAGGTCTGTCCGAAGCAGAACGTTGCAGCGAATTGCAACAGAAGGTATATTACGTGTCTTCTCATCTTTTGGCTTTCAAATCAGAAGTTCCGGACGGCCCTGACAGACATTTGGGTGTTCTTTTCGACTTTCATTATCGTTTGGTTGCTGGAAAAAAAACAAGCCATGGAATCGGAATGCTCCGTGGAGGACCAGTACCGCCAAAACGAATTCATAGGGAAAATGCCAACACCGACGGTTTGCAGGGAGTTGTTCACAATGCCGAGAACAGCGTACAAATGGTAGAGCTGCGCGGCAGAAGGCAGATACCAGCCGTGGTCGAAATCCACCGCGTATGCTGCGGGAAATTGGGTGGCATTCCCGGCAGCCCTGATGTTGGCGGTGTTCTGGTATCCATCAATATTCTCTAATGTTGATAGGGAGGATGCATAGTTCGTCAGGGCGGGGATGTCCACATCGGTGGTCCCCCAGCTGTATGTAAGAGGACTTTCGTTCAGACTGACAGCCCATCCGTGCAGCCCGGTGGCATCCACATGGAACACGATGCCCAAGGCCACTTTGCCACAGGGCCAGTTTTGCGGATTCACGATAGTGTTGTCCGTACATAGAATGTCCCCTATCGCGATATTCAGCATTTGGGATGGCAGTGTTACGGAGGCCTGCGAACCCACCGCATACAGATTCGTCTCGCTCCCGACACATATTATTTCCGGATCAGCTAACGCATCCACGGAAGGGGTCTCGGCCACAAGCAACTGCAGGATACTGACACTGTCGCACCCTTGCTGGGTCGTGCCATTCAGGACATGGACATAGTAGCCCGCTGTGTCCTGTGCACTAAGCTGGTACCCATGCTCTGTATAAGGGCTTCCCGTGCAGATTGTGTCACTGAACATGTTGGAATACGAAGAACCGACGGTAATGTCAAAGGGCAACGTGGCAGTGCCGCAGCCATTGTCGGCAGTGAGGGTGATTTGTACGGAAGGGGGAGCATTCTGCGTAAAGTAGAGCTGTGCGTTCGGGGTGCCCTGACCGATATAGACAATCACTCCGTCAGGAGCCGCCCAATAATAGTTGGTGGAGGCCGGTGAAGGTGCATTGGGCAGAAAAAAAGTATCCAAGGAACCGCTGCATACCACATGTGGACCGTTGATGGTTTCAGACATCGAAAAGATGTGGTTTACTGTAAGATGCAATATAGTCACGGAGTCGCAACCGTACGAAAGCGGAACTTGGTTGGTGTCTGTGAAGGTTCCTTGCGTGAGCTGGCTGTATTGGAAACCGTAGGCGTTGTAACTCTCCCCTTCGCAAGCCACGTCGTAAATGTGATAGTAGCGGGGCCGGACATGCAGGTACAGCGTGTTGACGCCCTCTTCAATGCAATCAGTGGCGTTGTAATAGGTGTTGGCAATGACATAATCCCCCGGTGTCGAATAGACCGGCAAATTAAAACCGTGGTTGTGGTAGTCCATTCCCTCGCATATTGTGTCGTAAAAAACATAGTCTTGCGGGATAGTGTCTTGGGTGAATGTCACAGATTCTAATATCTGGCATCCAGTGACGGTGGTGATTGCGCACGTGGCCACCGTGTTCCCTTGTATGGTGTAGGTCGTGGAGGATGCATGGCTGCCGTTGTTCCAGGAATAGCTCTCAAACCCGCTGGGGGCGGTGATGGTGACCTGTTGGCCGTTGCAACCCGTGATGGTCAGCTGGTTGCTGATGCAGCTGGCGGTAAAATAGGCATATCCGTAATGGGCGCCGGCCGAGCAGTCGAAAGTGGAAATCTGAAACTTCACGGTCTGCCCCGCATATTCCGACAGGTCGAAACCGTTAGTGGTCCACGGCCGCCACATCACATGATTGAAAGCCTGAAATCCGGGGATGGTGGGCGACGATATGACATTGTATTCCATGCATCCGTTCAAAAGCTCGCCGTTGGCATCCAGCATCTGTATGAGAAAATGGGGCTGTTCTATTTCAAGATGGTGTGGATCTTCCATGACAACCGCATACTTCAAGAGCAGAACGGGGTAGTCGGGGTCCACTGTGAAGGTGTAAACCAAGGACTCCGTTTCTGCTCCCACCAGCCAGTTTCCCAACATAATCACAGCGTTCTCTCCGTCCGGAAGCAGCGGCAGCTGGCCGCCCGTATTCGGATCCATTCCCTGCTGCGTGATGAGCACGTGGTGCCACGACACGATGCCGACATTCAATACCGAATCATAGATGTGGCCATAATAACCTGTCACGGAAGGGCTCGTCAAATCCAGAAAATCCGGGCACTGCGCTTTCCCTGCAAGAGTACAAAACCCTAGCAATAAGACACTTAATATGGCTGTTTTTAGATTCATAACAATAAACACTGCAAAAGTACATTTATTTCAAATATAATCTCCTCATCTTTTCATCACAATATTTCCCCCACCTCCACGTTATTTCCACCTGAATTATCAAACTTTAAAAATCATCGGATATGAAAAACAAATGGGTTCCTATCGCGATTATCGCCAGCATCGGGTTGTTTTTGGCCGCTATAGCCATCGGCGTGGCCTATTATCAAACCAAAAAACCGCA
>JAGBPE010000072.1 GCA_017633495.1 Bacteroidales bacterium
AAAAAAATCGAGTTTTAGCCCGAAAGTATGTAAATTTTGAAATTATTATGTATCTTTGCAGGCGAAAAAAATGAATGAGTATGTCACAGAATATGGATGTTTTAGTGGGTCGCGAAGCGGAGATGAAGTCTCTGAATCAAATTGTTAAGTCAAAAGAAGCGGAGTTTGTGGTGGTGTATGGGCGAAGGAGAGTAGGAAAAACATTCTTAGTGAACTCTTTTTTCAACGACAACTATGTTTTTAAACTGACAGGGCTTGCGAAAAAAAGCAAACGCGAACAATTGGCAAACTTCACCGCTGCACTCAACAGATATGGCGATGGTCGAAAATACACAAAACCAAGGACTTGGTACGAAGCTTTTGACAAATTAAGAGAGTTGTTGGAATCCAAGAGGACGAAAGGGAAAAAGGTGGTCTTCATCGACGAATTGCCTTGGATGGATTCCCGAGGCGGTAATCTGATTTCTGCGCTTGAACATTTTTGGAACGATTGGGCAGGAACACAATCCAACATTCTGCTGGTTGTCTGCGGTTCCGCAACTTCGTGGATTACAAAAAAGATTCTTAAAAACAAAGGTGGATTGCACAATCGGGTTACCCAAAAGATTTACCTGCACCCCTTTACGCTGGCTGAATGCAAGGAATACATCCACAGTCGTGGACTGGCGATGGAGGACAAGGAGATCGCAGAGTGTTATATGATTATGGGAGGCATACCGTTCTATCTGAAGAATCTGCGCCGGGGGGCAAGCTTGTCACAGAATGTGGACGAGATGTTTTTCGCGGGAAAAGGACGGTTGGCCGATGAGTTCGATGCCCTCTATGCCTCGCTTTTCGACCATTCAGAGAATTATATCAAGGTGGTGGAAGCCCTTAGCAAGAAAAACAAGGGGCTAACTCGGGAAGAAATATTGGAAGCAAGCCATTTGCACAACAATGGTCATTTTTCCAGAATTTTAGATGATTTGACAAATTGCGACTTTATACGATGCTATAAGGGCTATGGGGACAAGAAACGGAAGTCGATTTACCAACTGACCGATTCATTTACGCTTTTTTATTACAAATTCATTAGAAAAAACGCCCCAAGTGACAAGCCGTTCTGGCAATACCAAATGGGTACTCGCCTGCATGACACGTGGGCTGGGTTAGCCTTTGAGCAGCTCTGTCTGAATCACCATCGCCAAATTGAGCAAGCACTGGGTATATCAGGTATTTCTACTAAAGTCTATTCATGGAACAGTCAGTCCAATGCTACCGAAAAGGCGCAGATAGATTTGATAATCAAGCGTGCCGACAAAGTGGTGAATGTTTGTGAGATGAAATTTTACGATGGTGACTATACGATGATAAAGCGTGACGCTGAAGATATTGAACGCCGTGTGAGGGCATTTCGCTCGACAGAACACGTCAGAACGACCATCCATCCCGTTCTTGTCACTACATACGGATTGTCTGAAAACCAGTACAGTCGTGTGTTTCAAAATGTGGTCGTTTTGAAAGATTTATTTAGGTAAAATGCTTGTAATACAGAAGAATACGTATTTGAGAGGTTCCTTTTTTTATGCAAACTTTCAGGCTATAACTCATAAAAAAATCGAGTTTTAGCCCGAAAGTATGTAATTTTATCCAACAAAACGAGTTAAGCCCATTGCTCTTTATTTCTGCTAGACAATGTTGCAAAAAAAGCAGAAAATGCGTTGTAGACACTCTATTTTCGCGATTTTCCCGAACGATTTCCCCGCAATTGACTGATTCTCTTGCGGTTTTCGGGCTTGTCGGCAAAGAAGAAGAGGTGCTGGTCCTGCCGCTCCTGCTTGCTCTTGGGAATATAGACCTTCTTGCCCGTATATGGGTCATAACCAAGGTAATACATCGCTGTAGCGTAGGTCATGGGGGTAGGTGTGAAATCCTGCACCTGATCGGTCATGAGATGGAATTTGTGGGTGATATCGCACAGGTTGCTCATCTTTTCGATGGTGCAACCGGGATGGGAGGCGATAAAATAGGGGATTAGCTGCTGGTTTTTGCCGCATTTGCGGTTTTCGGCGTTGAAGTCTTTCAGGAAATCCAGGAAATGTTCGAAAGAGGGTTTCCGCATTAGCGCCAACACCTCCGCATCCGTATGTTCGGGAGCCACCTTCAGACGGCCTGAGACGTGGTGGCGCACCACCTGCCGCAGGTAATCCTTCATTCCCAACTTTTCCTTCTCTTTCTCGTTGTCGGTCAGCAACATATCGTAACGGATGCCACTGCCGATGGTGATATGTTTCACACCGTTGGTGTTCATCACCTTTTGGTAGAGGGCGGTGATTTCGTGGTGATCAGGCCGCAGGTTCGGGCACATTTTCGGCACAAGACATGAGGGGCGCGGACACTTTTCGCATTTCGACAAATCCTGACCGTGCATTCGGTACATATTGGCCGACGGACCGCCTAAGTCGCTGATATGTCCCTTAAAGTAAGGACGTTGCACCAAGTCTTCCACCTCGCGCATGATGGACTCCTCCGAGCGGGAGGCGATGGCTTTGCCCTGATGTGCGGCAATAGCGCAGAAGCTGCATCCACCAAAGCAGCCGCGGTGGATGGTGATGGAGTTCTTGATCATCTCGAAGGCGGGAATATCGCCGCGTTTCAAGTACTTGGGATGCGGCGCGTTCATCATGTGGTCGAAGAGCGCGAAACTGTCCATTTCCTCCTCTGTGGCCACGGGAAACGGCGGACGTACCACTACGTACTTGTCCGTGTAGGGCTGAATCAGCGTGCGTTGCATGCGTTTGTTCGACTCCTTCTCCATCGCCACGAAATTCTCTCCGTAGTTGCGCTTGTCTTTCAGCTCCTCCGCGTAATCGTGCAACAGAATCGGCTGCTCCGACTGATATCGGTCGATACGATGATCTATATAGGCAATCTGCGAACATTCGGGCAGGTGGTTGCGCCAGTCGGGCTGTTGCATCAGCTGGGCCAGCTGCACGATGGGGCGCTCGCCCATACCGTAAACCAGCACATCTGCCTGACTGTCAATGAGGATGGAGGGTTTGAGGGTGTCGCTCCAGTAGTCGTAATGTGAGAGGCGGCGCATGGAGGCCTCCACCCCGCCGAGCACGATGGGCGTGTTGGGGAAGAGCTGCCGGAGGATGCGCGAATAGACCGTGGTGGCGTAATCGGGACGGAAGCCCGCCTTTCCGCCGGCGGTGTAGGCATCGTCGCTACGCAGCCGTTTGTTGGCGGTGTAGTGGTTCACCATCGAGTCCATATTGCCGGAGGTGACCCCGAAGAAGAGCCGCGGGGTGCCGAGCTTCTTGAAGTCGCGAAGGTCGTCCTGCCAGTTGGGTTGCGGAAGGATGGCTACGCGCAGACCCTCGCGTTCGAGCACGCGCCCGATGACCGCCGCCCCGAAGGAAGGGTGATCCACGTAGGCGTCGCCGTTCACGAGGATAACGTCCACGTAATCCCAACCCAGGTAGTCGAGCTCTTTTTTGGTGATCGGCAGAAAATGTTTCGCGGCACCGGCCATTGTTCTTACTTTTTTGAAGCGGCAAAGATACAATATATATCGAAAAAAAATGTATTTTTGCCGCCTGAATTTTTGGCAGCACGTCTGTCGGGTCCCATAGCTCAGTTGGTTAGAGCAGCTGACTCATAATCAGCGGGTCCAAGGTTCGAGCCCTTGTGGGACCACTTTCCCGATGTTTGATTTGCGATTTGCGGTTTGCGATTATTTCCAAATTTTGTTGTCTATGGACAATGTTTTTGCGATTGGTCCACAGAAGAGATCACTGTTGGACTCAACAAACCACAGACTTGTTTTTTTGAAAAAATAGCTTAAAGACTCGTTATGAAATTTTCTGCTATTAGCAGAAATCCACTCCTTATTTATTGATTATTGCATCGTGCGGCCTTAATTCAAATGTTTATAAAACAATGAGAAACAACAATATGAAACAAGAAGGATTAAATGAGTATGTATGCAAGGTACATTTCTCTCGTTACGACACTATTCGAGAAACAATCCGCGCCAAAACCTTTGAAAATGCTGTCGTGTATATGAAAGAGCAGTTTCCTGAAGCGACGGATGTCTGCGAAGCGGATCATTGGAGGTAAAAGTGAATGCATTTTTTGTAATTTTGCCAGATCTAAATCTAAAATGAGTATGGAAAAGAAAATTCTCTACATCCTCTCCACCGCTCCGTGGAACAATCCCACCGCTTGGTGCGACAAGCTCAACTGGGTGAAGAAGCACTTCGGCGGCGACAAAGCCTCCCCGTTCTACAAACGCATCATCCTCACACACCACAAAAATCTCTGCCAGGGGGACTACCTAATTGACGACCGCCCCCACAAATGTGATGTGGACAAATTCACTGGCGAGGTGCTGCACTTTGGCGAGGAGGGAAAGTATAAAGATTGGGAGAGTGTGGTGGAGTATTTGATGGGGGGGGGAGAAGTTCCACTTTAATGCGTCGTAAACCGGAGCGGATCCGAGAGCTGGTGGAGGCCCACCCTGAGCGGAAAAAGAAGATTGAGCGGCATTGTTAACTATAACGGGTAACCGGTAACCGGTGAATTTCATTTGCAAAGCGTTTTCCGCAATTCTGGGCGAGAGGCTTGTTGCGGAAGCTTGTCGCATCACTTCGAGATGCTCATAGTGCATGCGCATTGCCTGCACCACACTACGCCTGTCGGCTTGTGTGGTGTTAATTGCACTGTTGCTCTCGAAAAAGTGGACACGGAGGGGGTGAAAAAGTTGTATCTTTGCGAGTCCGTTGGAGTTCCCCCTGAAAGGAGGGCGTAGCCCGACTGGAAGGGGGAACTCCAGGGCCGGAAACCATACGGCTGAACGCCACC
>JAGBPE010000073.1 GCA_017633495.1 Bacteroidales bacterium
ACCTTATGGTGACAAACAATTCCTTAAATTCACTATGGATGACCATACAGGACACGTATATGTCAAAGGTGAATTGGCAAGCCGATATAATGGTCACATTCAATATCTATCCATTGAAAATGAATTTGACCAAAGCTCATTAAGTTGTATCAGAGACAATTAGGCACACATGAAAAGAAATACATATACCTGTCCCGTTAGCGGTTACAACAAATTGGAAGAACAACCATATGTTGTATTGCAATCCGCTGTAAGTAGTGGTAAAATGAAAATCGGATTTTCAATAAAAAAAATATCGAAATACGCATTGATATTAAAAAAAATGTATTTTTGCAACGAGGTTGAAACTTTGGTTTCAGCTGTCGAGTCTGCGGGTTCGACGATTCAGGTGGCAGGACGAAAATCCTGCTATACTGCTTTAAAGAGAAGCCGGATGTCGCACCCCATTTTTACATATACTTCTTTAATGCACTGATTTTCAGATATTCTCACTAATATATTCCTCTTCATATAACTATCAGTCAAGCCGCAATCTTCAATAATGATTCTGTCAGATTGACGTAATCCTCTTTTCAGCATGTTGGAAAAATTAGTCTTAGGGTTTAAAGTGGCATACCCCTCATGCTCATACCACACCCCATCTACTTGCAAATCTGGGCATTTGCCATAGAAAGCGGTGTCTTTCAACGTACCGTATATTTGATCATATGCTGGGTTCTTATAGGGTACGTCCAATTTTGGGGGTAAGATAACCGTTTTACCTTGGTGAGCAAAAAATTTGGCACAATCGAAAATACGCTTAAAATCGCTAGTACTTCTATCTATACTATTGTAAACCAATACTTTTCCTCCACTTGGATAGTGTGCCAAAATCTTCATGGTCATATCTGTTGGATGTCGTTCTGCCATACAATATTTCGTTGTCAAAAAATTCAGGCGGCAAAGATAAGAAAAATTATAACATACTGATTAACAATATGTTAATTAACAAATAATTGTAAAAAACGTTTGTGTTAAAGAGAGATAGAACAACGAATATTACATGTGCTCTTCGTCCTGCAAAGATACCAGAAAACTGATTTTTTGTATTTTTGTGCCCATATTAGAACGACTGATTATGATCGACCAAATTATCGCTTTCAACAAATCTTTTGTGGCGCAGAAAGGCTACGAGAAGTATCTCACTGATAAGTACCCCGACAAGAAGTTGGCAGTGCTGTCGTGCATGGACACGCGGTTGACGGAGCTGCTGCCAGCTGCTCTCGGACTGAAGAACGGCGATGCGAAAATCATCAAGAACGCCGGCGGATTGGTAATTTCGGCTTTCGACTCAGCGATGCGCAGCCTCATTGTCGCCATCTACGAGCTTGGTGTTGAGGAGATTATGGTGGTGGCGCACAGTCACTGCGGGGCGTGTCACATGAGCTACGACCACTTCCACCACGAGATGATTGCACGCGGCGTGACGGACGAAACACTAGACACCATCCGCAAATGTGGCATCGACTTGGACCACTGGCTGGAGGGTTTCAAGGACACCCCGACCTCCGTCCTCAAAACCGTCGAAACCATCAAGACGCACCCGCTTGTGCCAAAAGATATCGTGGTCAGAGGTTTCATCATTGATTCGGAGACAGGGGCGTTGGAGGAGATATGAAACACGCTGAAATATACAACCCTCTGCTGCTGATGGAGCTGATTCAGAAAATCGGGTTCCTGCCGCTGTTGGACAGTGGTATTTTCGGCTATTCGGCGGAGGAAGTCGTGAGCGAGGACTGCCGTTATGTAACTTTCTCCGACGGGGGTTGGGATTGGCCGCTGTGGAAATGGAAAGGTCCGATTGTGTCTGAGGGAGGATGCATGTACGGGAAATTCTTTGCCAACAAGGCGGGCTTCATCAGTCGTGAGTGGTGGCCCGACTTCTGCAATTACCGCCGCAACCGGTATCCCGCGCCCAAAGAGGGGAGCATCGAGGAAACCATCCTACTGACTTTGCGTGAACAGGGCAGTCTAATCACCCGCGAACTGCGCGCCGCCTGCGGATTTACTGGTCCGAAGATGCGCAGTCGCTTCGACAGCTACGTTACCCGCTTGCAAATGTCCTGCCGCATCGTCACAGAGGACTTCGTCTATCCAAGGGACAAGCACGGCAGAGAATATGGCTGGGGTTGGTCGCTGCTCACTACCCCCGAAAGGCTCTACGGCAAGGAGATCTGCACTTGTGCACGCACCCCCGAAGAGTCGCTGGAGCGGATGTTTGCCCATTTTCGGAGCTTCCTGCCTGAAGCTTCAGAGAGTCAGATCATGAAGTTGCTGAAGTAAAAACCGATTTTGCTGAAAATTTAGATCAAAATGTCCACCCTCACCATTCAACATAAAAGACATTGGTACGAACCGAGGCTTCCCCACGCGGTCTTCCTGAACGGCTACTATGCGGGTATGTTGAAGGACGACCAGCTGCAGGGCGAGGTGCCGCCAGGCAGCTACCTACTGCGGGTGCAGTTCGGCGGACAAATCCCGATCGGCAAGAAGGGCAAAAGCATCGACATGTCGGTGTCAGCAACCGAACTGGTGGAAATCCCGCAGTCCGGCGAGATGGTCTGCGAGTTCCACGACCGCGAACGGTTGTGGAACATCCTTTTCGACATCGACCTCGTGCTCTGGGTAGTGTCGTGGTTCGTAACCATGCCGCCACTCTATAAGATTCTGTCGAATGCGTTTTTCGGGATTTGGTTGGTGCGTCTGGTGTTGATACGGAAGAAATATTATAAAATTGTAAAGATAATCCGTTAACATTATTTTGTATTTTTGCGCAGTCTTACTGATGGAGTGAGACAAGGAAAGAACAAGAATCAAAAATATAAAATCGAAAAAAAATGAAACACACCATTTTCCTGTTAGCCGCAACTATGTTGCTGACTATTTCCTGCCGTAATGGCAATTCTCAGAACCAAACGACGGACACCCCGCAGGAGCCCACCTTCACCATAACCACAAAAGAGGGTGCCACACTGCTCTTTAAGAACGACAAGCCCATGATTTTTGGGTTGGTTGATAAAGAAAATGAGATGCCCAAAGAGCTTTTCCTCGGCTCCTACGACGACAATCTGCTCGCCACACTGATGCCCACGGGCGCTTCTCGTTCGGCCATCAACGCCTTCATTGCCGTCGATTCATTACATACGATCCTCTTTGACGCAGGATTGGGTGCCAATAATGGCGGTCAACTGTTGGAAAACATGAAAAAAGCCGAGTTTGATCCTGCAAAGATTACGGCCGTATGTCTCACGCACCTGCACTTCGACCATATCGGCGGGTTGCTGCTTGACGGGAAAGCGGCATTTCCCAACGCAACCATTTACCTCTCGCAAGAGGAGTATGACGCATGGGGCGACGGCGGTCCGATGGCGAAAAACAACGGAATGTGGAAACAGGTGATGGAGGCCTACAAAGGCCATATCAAGACCTTCCACGACGGTGAAAAATTCTTCGACGGCATGGTGGTGGCCCAGCTTGCACCTGGTCACACCCCGGGTCACACGGTTTATACGGTGGACGGGTACTGCCTCATCGCCGGAGATCTGCTGCATGCCCAAGACCTCCAGCTGGACCATCCGCAATTCTGCGCCCGCTACGATACGGATCCCGCACAGGCTGTCGCTACGCGCACACGCATCCTCGAGAGCGTCCGCGAGAACGGTCAGTACTTTGCGGATGCCCACTGCTACGACCATTTCATCAACCTTCGCGACCGCAGCAAGGAACAATAATACGGCTTCACAATCAATACAAATGAATATCAGAGAACTCCATTAATGAATATGAAGAAAAAATTAGCTGTTTTTGTCGCTTGCTGCCTCATATCAGGCGCATGTTTCGCGCAGGCGCAG
>JAGBPE010000074.1 GCA_017633495.1 Bacteroidales bacterium
GTGCTGCAGAACGCGCCGGGCGTCTCCGTGGACGTGGAGGGCAACGTCACCCTGCGCGGCACCTCCAGCGTGGAGATCTGGATCAACGACAAGCCGTCGCACATGAACGCCGAGAACCTCAAGACCTACCTGCAGCAGATGCCCGCCAACAGCATCGACCATGTGGAGGTCATCACCAACCCCTCAGCGCGTTACGGTTCCAAAGCCGACGGTATTATCAACATCGTGACCACCACGAAGGTGACGAAAAACCAGTTCGTCAGTTTCGGTGCCAACGCCTCCATCAAACCGTATGTAAGTCCATGGGTATCCTACGTTTGGAGCAACGAGAAACTCTCCATCAACCTCTATAGCAACTTCTCCTACTCGCGCAACACGCACATCGGCATGTCCGACATGTCTATTTTCCAACCCAGTGAGTTCGGGGACGACCGCGAGTTAGTTAGCTTCGAGCGCGACTCCAGCTACAGTGTCGGTAACAACTACGGCGCCGGCATCCATTTCAACATGGACTACGAAATCGACAGCATGAACAGCATCTCCATTTGGAGCGGATTCTGGCCGCATTGGGACCGTTCCGTCGGATATGACGAGAACTACCGTCAGACCTACATCCCAGAATATCTGTCCCAATACAACGAGACCTCAAACGGCAAAGGTCAAAGCCGTTGGGGCGGATTCGGCCTCTATTACCAGCACAAATTCGACAACGAGGGACACAACCTCTCGTTGGACGTGAACGGTAGCACCTGGGGTTGGGGCGACAACAGCCTAAACAAGAAGCACTTTATCGACCCGACAGACTATCTCCGCACCCGGAACCTCAAATTCGACAACAGTTCCTACGACATGGATGCCGAACTGACCTACAACCGTCCCTACTCCGAAAAGGGAGAGATTTCCGTGGGTTATTACGGAAGCATTTCATGGGAAAAGGGGCTCTCTCTCGTTGATACGCTGCGCGACGGGGTTTGGGAAACAGACCAGTTACGCAGCTACTTGAGCCATGGGACCGAACAGGAGAACCAAGTCTTTTTCACCTTGCAGCACAAGTTCGGAAACTTCACCATCAA
This sequence comes from Bacteroidales bacterium, assembly GCA_017633495.1. GTDB lineage: Bacteria > Bacteroidota > Bacteroidia > Bacteroidales > WCHB1-69 > F23-D06. The sequence continues at coordinate 1,074 of JAGBPE010000074.1, forward strand.
GCCGGGCGTGCGTCTGGAGCACGATTACATCTCCATACGCTACCCCGAGGTGGTGCCCGACACGTTTGGCGTCAGCAGGCACTACTTCCACGTGCGTCCGTCGCTGCACCTGTCGTACCGCACCAAATCCATGCACAACTTCCGCCTGAGCTATAGCTACCGCAGCAGCAACCCGGGGGCCGAAAGTCTCACGCGCTTTATTGAATATGGCGAAGACTCCTTCAGCAGCGGCAACCCCTACCTCAAATCCATCCTGACCCACTCGTTGGAGGCTGGCTGGCAGAAGTATTGGGAGAAGTACGGCTCCGTCGGCGTCACCCTTTACTACAAGGCCAAGACCCGCGACATCACCACTATCTCTGAGCCCGCCTACGACGATCTCTACGGCCGCCTCGTCTCATACTCCCATCCGGTCAACGTAGGACAGGCAATGAACACCGGTCTGGAATTCAACACAATGTACCGTCCCAACGCCATGTTCAACATGCGCTTCTACGCCAACGTCTATCACAGCTACTTGGAGACCATGTACGACAACAGGCTGTACAAAGACCAGATGTGGTCCTACAGCTTCAACATGAGCCTTTGGGCAAAGCTTTGGAAACGTCTGGAAATCAGCGTGTCAGGTTATTATCGTTCGCCGTCGATGTCGCTGTTCAGCACGACCGTCGCCTACTACAGCCTCAACGCGGGTCTGCGTTGCGACTTCTTTGACAAGAAACTCTCCGTCTATTTGAACGCCAACGACATTTTCAATTGGAACAAGTGGGGATATAACAACGACAGCCCGTATTTAGTGTCGCACAGCACTTACAAGTACAATTCCCGCACGGTAGCGTTAGGGTTCACGCTGCGTTTCGGCAAGATGGAGTTAGAGAACCAGGCACGCCAAGGCGCAGCCAGCGAAGGCGGCGGCGGACAAGGCGGAATGTAATTCGGAATTGTAGAGACGCGATTAATCGCGTCTCTACTTTTGTTCTTTGGAGACCGTAACCTTCGTGGCGAGGCTGATGAAACCGTAATTGTCGGCCTTTTCGGCGCGACGGTAGACAGTCAGGGTATAAGTACCTGCGGTCTTGAGTTTGCGATGCGGGTAAACCACCACGTCGGCGATCATCTTGTTGCCGTTGCCCTCGGGATGGATGTCCTTATTGACCTTCGGGTCGAGGAGGAACTGGCTGGTGGCAATCGCTTTCATGCCGTCTGGACTGGTCAAAGTGAGCGTAAGGGGAATCTCCCTCAGCGTCACAACAGAGCTATCGTAAAGGAGGTTCAATGCGATATCGAAGTAGGTGGCGGTATCTTCAATGTCGAAGTTGAAGTCCATCACCTCCTGCTCGAAAGCCCAGTTTGTATTCGGGAATTCGCGGTTCACTTCAATGGAGAAGTTCTTGCAGACGTGTTTCTTCGAGTGGGGCTCGCAAGAAACCAATGTTGAAGTCAGCAGAACGGCGGCGACCACCGCCAAAAATCCGTGTTGAAAATTTATCTTTTTCATAATTCTATTGTTCGGTTTAATATCGTATTTTTGCCGCCCGATTTGGTATTCCGGAATGCGGCGGCAAAAATAACAAATTTGAAGATGGCAAAGCAACAAAAATATTACGTGGTATGGACGGGCAAGACCCCCGGTGTTTACGACAATTGGAACGACTGCAAGCAGCAGGTCCATCAGTTCGAGAACGCCAGATACAAGTCTTTTGAGAGCAAAGCGGAGGCAGAAGCTGCCTTCAAGCAGGGGTATGAAAAGTACTACAAAGCGCACCCTTCGGAGAACAATTCCGCGAAGCAGTTGCTGTTGCTTCAGGACCAGCCAAAACCGATTCTGAGAAGCTTGTCGGTGGACGCGGCGTGGAATTCCGTGACGAAAGTGATGGAGTACCGTGGCGTCTACACCGAAACCGGACAGGAGTGGTTCCACAAGGGGCCGTTCCCGCGTGCCACGAACAACGTGGGCGAGTTTTTGGCTATCGTTCACGGACTCGCGCTCATCAAGCAGAAGGGCTACGACATCCCGATCTACACCGACAGTATGACCGCGCTGACGTGGGTGCGCAAGAAGAAACACAACTCCGTAATTCTACCAACCGAGGAAAACGAAGAAGTCATTGATCTGCTGCAACGCGCCGAGAACTGGCTGCGCAACAACGAATACAGCACCCCGATCTACAAATGGAACACGCCGCTCTGGGGCGAAATTCCAGCTGACTTCGGGCGAAAATAGCGGTTTCTACACTGACTACAGGCCGTTGCCAGAAATGGTGACGGCCTTTTTTATAACACATAAACGCCTAATCGTGTAAACACGCAACCCTAAAAACAAAAGTTATCAACAATCAACATTTAACAAAAACAAAGTTGTATCTTTGCAGCTCTATTTTTACCACCTCTAAACTCTTCAACCTCTAACCCCTAATTTTTAACCCTTAATCGTAAATCATTCACTAAATTTATCAATATGAAAAAAGTACTATTATTTTTGCTGACCATCATGTTGGGATTAGGTTCCTGGCAGGTGTCGGCACAGCAAACCGTAGAGATCGGTACGGGCACAAGCACCACGTACTATGGTCCCTACAACTCCCTCTGGGGCTACTCTTTTGTGGAACAGATTTATACTGCCGAGGAGATTGACATGACCGGCACTATAACTTCCATCAGTTTCAACAACAACAGCAGTGGCGAGACCAACAACATCACGGTCTATATGAAGTTGGTGAACAGAAGTTCCTTCTCGTCCAATTCCGACTACGAGACTGTGACTGCGGCCGACATTGTTTACACCGGCAGCCACAATTTCGCTACAGGATGGAGCGAAATCACGCTTGATGTCCCGTTCGACTATGATGGGGCCAGCAACCTCCTGATTGCCATCCACGAATACACAAGCGGTTACTCCACCCAGTATTTCTATTACACAAGCACAACAGATTCCAAATTGATTTCATTCCACAGCGACAGTGCCGATCCCGATCCGTACAATCTGGGGTCTTACAGCGGCTCCATTTATACGCAAACTTACCGTAACAATATCAGAATGGAAATCATGCCTTCCGGCAACACTTGTTATACTCCTCTCACTCCTGTCGTCTCCGGTGTCTCCGCTTACGAAGCCACGCTGTCATGGACTCCCCGCGAGAACCAGACCGCATGGGAGGTCTTTTGCGGCAGCGGTGTGACAGACCTTGACCAAATCTCCTGGACTCCTGTCACCGACACCTTCTACACCTTCACGAATCTGACTCCCGCCACCAACTATACGGCATACGTGCGCACCGTTTGCGGCACCGAGGTCAGTAATGTCCGTCAAGTGCCTTTCACCACGGAAGCCACCTGCGCCAGTGTGCCCGGCAGTGTCACCGTGAGCGGCATCACTGCCACCACCGTGAACGTGGACTGGTCGGCTGACGCCGCCGACAACGCCTGGGAAGTGGTGGTCGTTCCCTCCAACATGGCTCCTGAAACCGGAACCCCGGAACAGACCAGCACTCATCCCTATACGGTTTCAAACCTGCAAGACAACACCCAATACAAGGTGTATGTGCGCACCGACTGCGGCGGCGGCGACCACAGCTACTGGTCTAGCCCGGCCACTTTCACCACCCTCCCGTTCTGCTCGGCACCTCTGAACGTCAACGTCAGCCAAATCACCGCCAATTCCGCATTGGTGAGCTGGCAGCCCGCCGTCTATGGCGCCGCTAGCTATACCGTTGGTTACACCTTGGCAAGCGAAGGAAACTGGATCGACGTTCAGGTTGACGGCACCCAATTCATGCTCTCCAACCTCGATCCCGACTCCACCTACGATGTACAAGTTTACAGCAATTGCCCGGTCGGTGAGGGTGACACCATACATAAAATCTTCACCACCAAACACTGCTTGGTGGGAGGCGACATCGCCATCGGGGAAGGTACCACCACCAACTACTATATTCCTGTGAACAATTACTATAACTACACCTATTCGCAGCAGATTTTCCTCGCTTCGGAAATGAGTGGTCCTACGACCATCAACAGCGTCTCTTTCTATTATTCCTATAGTTCTCCTTCAACGGACAAAACGAACGTGACGATTTATCTGGGACACACCACCAAAAGCGAATTCTCCGGCACATCCGACTACATTCAACCGACCGGCCTTCAACAGGTTTACACCGGCAACTTGAATTGTCAACAAGGATGGAACACGTTCACTTTCACCACTCCTTTCCCATACAACGGCACCGACAATCTTGTGCTGGTGGTGGACGACAACTCCGGCGACTACAACGGAAGTTCCTACACTTTCTATGTACACAGCACCGGAAACAGCTACCGGTCAGTATATTATTACAGTGACGGCACAAACCCCGACCCCAACGATCCTACGTCCGGAAGCCCCAGCTCCAGCCGCAGCACTTACAGAAACAATGTGATCTTCGGTTCTAACTGCGACAACGACGCCACCTGTGTGAGACCGAACGTGTATGTGACCGAGGTCAGCCCCAACAGCGTCACCTTGGACTGGGCGCCCGGCTACTCCGAGAACACATGGGAGATCGAGTACTCTTCAGACAATGCCACTTGGACCAGTGCCGGCACCACCAGCCTGCATCCTTACGATGTGTCCGGTCTTAACTCCGACACACGCTACTATTTCCGTGTCCGTTCCAACTGCGGCAGCGATGTTAGCGAATGGTCTGGCGCGAACGCCAGAACCGAATGCGGCCCGATCACCCAGCTGCCTTACTTCAACAATTTCGACGAGGTGATCAGCGTGGACGGTACCTCCTTCATCACCTGTTGGAGCCGTTACACCACCAACCCCGAACGTGTGGTGCGTTGCTACGGCAGTGCCACCCACAGCGGTTCCTACGCTCTCGACTTCAACTATTCTCCGTCCTGCACCACGGCGGCCGTCACCCCGATGATCGATCCCAGCATTCCGTTGAACACGGTGATGCTCGACTTCTGGGCTTACAGCAGCCTTGGTCAAGGCTGGATGGAAGTGGGTACGATGAGCGATCCCAACGACTTCACCACCTACGAGTTCTATGACACCGTTCGTTTGAGCGCACCCAGCACTTGGGAGAACCTGATCATCGACTTCTCGAACTACACCGGCACCAACCAGTACATCGCTTTCCTCGAAATCAACGGCACCAGCACCTCTTACATCTTTGATGATTTCACCATCAACTACGCCACCAACTGTTTCCACCCCACCAGCTTGGCTGTGGACGCCGTCACCAACACCACCGTCACGCTCTCCTGGACGGAGGCTGGCAGCGCCAACGCATGGGACATCGAGTACGGTCCGGTCGGCTTCACCCCCGGCACCGGCACCACGGTTCTGGCTGATGCCAACCCCTTCACGGTGGACAACCTGACCCCGGCCACCACTTACGACTTCTACGTCTCCGCAAACTGCGGCGGCGAGAGTTCCACGCCCTTCGGCCCGGTTCAAGCCACGCCCGGCCAATACATCATGGGGGCCTCCGGCAGCGACACGCTGACCACCTGCGGTGTGATCATCTACGACAACGGCGGCCCGAACGGCAACTACAGCAGCAACTGTGATTTCACCTTGGTGCTCTATCCTGAGAACCCCAGCGCCATGATGGCACTCACCGGAACAAGTAACACGGAAGGTAGCGATTGGGACTACATCCGGATTTATGATGGAGTTGGCACAAGTGGCACGCAATTGGCTTATCATACCGGTCAAAACCAGACCGTGAATGTCATTTCACAATCCGGTCCCCTCACACTTGTGTTCCATTCGGACGGATCGAATCAGTATTCCGGCATTGCCCTCACCGCTTCCTGCGTGACCTGCTATCCGCCGACCAACATCACCGCCTCCAATCCGACATTGGACGGTGCCACCTTGACCTGGCATGGCACTGGCGACAGCTATGTGCTTTTCCTCAACGGCGACATGACCACCGGTTATGATGCCAACGACACCACCTACACCTTCATCGGCTTGAACCCCAGCAGCTCCTACAGTGTGCAAGTGGCCTCCATCTGTGACGGCGACACCTCCATGCTCTCATCAGTTGCCACTTTCGCTACAGGCTGCGGCGCCATCACCATCACCACCGA
>JAGBPE010000075.1 GCA_017633495.1 Bacteroidales bacterium
CGGCGTGGAAGACTTCTCCTTCGAACCCGACTTCTCCTTCTACCCCAACCCCACGCAGGCCATGCTCAACATCAAGGGTCAGGACATGAAGCGCGTCGATGTCTTCAACCTCAACGGCAAACTCGTCCTCTCGCAGATGCCAGACACCCCCGAGTTCACACAGCTTGACGTCGCGCGGTTCGCCACGGGACACTACCTCGTCAAGGTGCTCCTGAACGACGGAAGGTCCGTCACCGGGAAGATTATCGTGAACAGGAGATAATGGATAACGCGTTGTAGAGACGCGATTAATCGCGTCTCTACAGACCGGAAAAAAATTGATAATTATGAAATTACAAGAGAAATCCTATTTAATTCAGCTGGTAGTATTGATGCTATTCATGGTCGGCGGAATGCTGATTTTCAACTCATTAGGCGAACTCATCATTCTGCTTATCTACCACACCCCTTCCATTCTGGAGGCTTCCGACCCTGTGACCGCCATCCGCATCTCACAAGCGCTGGCTACAGTGGGGGCCTTTCTGCTGCCTTCGCTGCTATTTGCGTACTGTCAAGACCGACAATGGTTCAACTACAACCTTGCCAACCGCCACGCGCCGCAAAGCATGGTCAACATGGTGCTCATCCTCTCCGTCACGCTTCTGCCTGTGGTGGGTCTGCTCTCATCCTTCAACCAGCATATTATGCCGCAAGAGGGGGCGGTGGCCGATTTCATGCGCAACTTAGAAGACGCCGCAGACCAAATCTTAGGATTGGTGACCAGTCAGCGGAGTTCTTGGGACCTCATCTGCAACATTCTGATTTTTGCCGTATTGGCAGGCATTTGCGAGGAATTCTTCTTCCAAGGGGCACTGCAACCGCTATTGACGAACTGGAGCAAGAATCCGCATATCGGCATCTTGTTAACCGCACTGATATTCAGCGCCTTGCATTTTCAATTCTACGGATTTATCCCCCGTTTTCTGCTTGGCATCTATTTAGGATATCTGTTCTATTGGAGCAAGTCGCTGTGGCTGCCGATTTTAGCGCATGTACTGCATAACGCGTTGTCTCTGATAATCGACTACACACTTCAAGGCCGTGGCATCGATACCGACAGTCTCCAATACACCGATGTTCGGGGCTCCATTCCGGTGGCCGCCACCTGCGCACTCGTCAGCGCCATGGCGATTGTGTTTCTGTGGAGAACATATCGAGACGGGGAAACGTATGACGTATAACGTTATGTTGCCCTGTAGAGACGATGTGGACATCGTCTCTACAATCCATAAACTTTAAACCTTAATCCTCACGGCACAGGGTCGTAACCGCTTCCGCCCCACGGATTGCAGGAAAGCACCCGCTTGATCGTAAGCCAGGTTCCTTTGAACGGGCCATGCTTTTGTATCGCCTCGATACCATAATTGGAACAGGTCGGGGTATAGCGACACGCACGTCCGATATATGGCGACAAAGTCACCTGATAGAGCTTAATCAACCCAATCAACATCTTGGCCAGCAGATTCTTGACCCCGCGATACAGTTTTCTCATCACTTGGTGGGATTAATGATGGGCTGCAATTCCTTGAATATTTGACAGGAGGCACTATCCACCTGACTAAGAGTGGGTAACTCTCCGCCGACAAACATCCAGCACAAGTTCAGGGAGATATTTTCTGGCAATGCCAATTCTTGGCAATGTAGCCGATATGCCTCTCTCAGCAGCCTTTTCGTACGATTGCGGTCCACTGCATGACGAAAACGCTTTTTCGAGACCAAAAACGCCACCTTGGACATCGATTGGCCGTCGGTCTTCTCAATGTCATAGAAGCATTTTATTGGAAATGAGAGCACAGCATTATGCTGCCGCACAATATCTTTGATGAGCAGCGAGGATTTCAGACGGGAGGATTTCGGAAAGGAGAAATTAGCGTCTGCGGTTGGCATATTCCTTCAGAAAAGCATCCATTGCCTCGGTCAAAGAGGGATACTCTTTGGTAGGCGCCATCACGTGGAGCTTCCATCCAGCCTCTTCAACGGCCTGTTCCGCAGCCTTGCCGAGTGCAGCGAAGACCTTCTCGCCTTGCTGGAAATCGGGATAGTTGGCCTGCAGAGACTTCACACCGTTCGGGCTGAAGAAGACAATCATGTCATATTTGTCGATATCGACATCGTGAACAAGGTCGGCATGCGCGATTTTGAAAACCACGGCTTCCGCGTACTTGATCTCGTTCTCGGCCAACATAGCCTGCATCTGCGGGGCAATGCCGTCCTGTCCGCACGGAATCAACATGCTCACGTTCTTGTTCTTGATCAACAGGTCATAAAAGCTGGAGACCTGCGCGTCCTTTGCGGCAAACACGCGACGTTTACGATAAGGAACATACTTTTGCATATAGAGCGCGATGGACTCGGTGGCGCAAAAATACTTCATCGACTCCGGCATCTCCAACCGCATATCCTTGCACAAATCAAAGAATCGGTCAATCGTGTTGGTGCTGGAAAACACGATGGATTCATAATCCAGAATATTGATGTGCGTTTTCCGAAAATCCAACGCTGTAGTGCTATTGATTTTGAAGAATTTATAGAAATCAATATTGATACTGTACTTTTTCTTCAACTCTGCATACGGGGATCTTTCGAAGTCCTCCGGCGCATTTTGGGAAACAAGTATGTTTTTTATCTTCATTTCTGTTTTTTATATTGCTGCAAAAATATTAACCAAATAATTATCTATCAAATAATTAACATTACCTTCAACGCCACTAACCACGGTAAAATTTCAAGGGTGCAAAAATAGAGAAAAAAATGAAACCCTCGGCCAGCTGTAAAATTTATTTTCATGACTCTATAAAACCATGTTACAATCAGGATTCCGATCACTACGGCAAGAACATAGTACAAGAAACGAAGCTGTGTAAACTGAATAACCACCAAAATCGGAAACATGATGATGGAGAGATCCGTCATCATGCAAAACTTGTATTGGTTGATGGCCACACGCTCCTTTGCACGGCCGTACAGCGAGGCGTACAACTCATTGCCAAGCAATTTCAAGGTATATGCTGCCAAAAGGACGCCGAAAAAGATTCCGATGTTGGCAATGAATGGAAACTTGGCAACGGCATTGGGGATATACGCCCCGCAGAACATCACCAATCCGGTCGTAATGGTCAGCAAATCAAAAATCAGAAGGTAAAGAGAAGAACGGTCTTCCAAGACTTTACCCTCGCGCTGCACCAACGAGAAGTGACGCTGGGAAAACAATGCACGGCAAATAAGGAACAGCTTTCTGCGAAAAGTGACAAAAATCACCGTCAGCAACAAAAGCAAGACGCAAAAGACCAGTGTGATCCAGTTGTTCGGCTGCACCACACTATCCCATTGGAATTGAGCTACAGAAAGCCAATGCCGCGTAAACATGGGCACTTAAGGAAATAGTAAAACGAAACGCTACAGTGACTTACTTAACCAGTAACTTTTTGGTGCAAAGCATCTTGCCCTCAGATTCGATGCCGTAGAAATAGACACCTGCGTTGAAGCTGGAGATATCAACCTGCTTTTTGCCAGCTACATTTGCCAGTGACGTACGATACACCTCTCTGCCCGTTAAATTCTTGATTACCAAATAAGATTCGGTATTCGGAGTCACATACTCGATGTTCACCACATTGTGAGCAGGGTTCGGATAAGCGCCAAGATTTTTCAGCATATCGGCGGGACGAATGCCCGTGCCGCTACCGAAGCAGACGTAGCAGGTAACCTTGTCGGATTCATTCTCCGTCAAGAAGAAGGTGAACTTCACCAATGCGGGATCCAGGCTGCCACTATAAGAAGTGTGGAATGAAAGTGAGCCGTCTTCCGGCATCATCTCGTTGGCAGCCAAGGTCATAGCAGCGGAGACATTACCCGTATAGCATTCCCCGACGCAGAAGAGCAGGTCACCCTCTTCACCCATGAAAAGGACATCTTTCTTGACCTTGAATTCAATTGGGCTGCTTGTTTGGTTCTGATAAGCGAGATAAACGACGGCTTCATCTTGGTGAGGATCGATCGGCACGAAGACCGTATCGCCGTCATTCATCGGAGCGTTGTTGTAGAACAACTTGATTGACTGTGCGTTAACCGCCACAGCCGCCATAACCAACAGGAGAGTAAATATTCTTTTCATAACCTAATTTTTCTATTTTAATACTGTTTGCAAAAATACATTTTTTTGACGACACTCGGCGGAGGTAGTTTAATTTTTTTGCATAAAAAAAAGCGTGCCGTTTGGCACGCTTTTTTTTATGCAAAATGAATATTATTTTTTGCGTCTTTTGGGTTTGAGGTTGTGTTTTGCAACGAAATCGTCCAAAACTTCCTTCAAAGTAGGAGTTCCGATCTCCTGCAGTTCGTAACCGACCTTCACAACAGGTTGTTTGATCTTGATGAAACGAGGCAGGTCGATAGGAGTACCGATAACGACAGCATCGCAAGGAGTGTTGGCGATGGTCTTTTCGAGGTCCTTCATCTGTTGAGCGCCATAACCCATAGCCGGCAGCAAAGTACCGATGTTCGGGTATCTTTCGAAAGTGGTGGTCAGTTCGCCGACGGTGTAAGGTCTCGGGTCAACGAGTTCGCAAGCACCATATTTCTGAGCGGCAACAGTACCAGCACCGATCTTCATCTCACCGTGGGTCAATGTAGGACCGTCTTCCACAACGAGGACTCTCTTGCCCTTGAGCAATTCGGGTTTGTCAACCGTGAGGATAGAAGCAGCGTCGATCTGCTTAGCGGTCGGGTTGATCTTGCGCAGGTTGTTGCGCACGGTGTTGATGTTCTCCAGAGAAGCGGAGTCGATCTTGTTGATGACGATAACGTCAGCCATACGAGCGACAACTTCACCAGGATAGTAGCTCACCTCTGCGCCGGGACGCAACGGGTCAGCAACGCCGATGGTCAAATCGGGAACGTAGAACGGGAAGTCGTTGTTACCACCGTCCCAGAGCACGATATCGCAACCGTCGGGATCTACTTCAGCAGCGCGGAGGATAGCCTCATAGTCAACGCCGGCGTAGATAACGTTACGTTTGGTGACCACATGGGGTTCGTACTCTTCCATCTCCTCGATGGTGCAGTTGTGTTTCTTGAGGTCAGCAACCTCTGCGAAGCGCTGCACTTTCTGTTTGTTCAAATCGGGATCATAAGGCATGGGGTGACGCACAGCGACCACTCTGAAGCCCATTCCAACGAGGTATTCGATGATCTTACGGGAAGTCTGTGACTTACCGCAACCGGTACGGGTAGCGCCGACAGCGATGACGGGCTTTTTGGACTTCACCATGGTGTCTTTCGGACCCATGAGCCAGAAATTAGCGCCAGCTGCATTCACGATAGCGCTCACGCCCATGACGTATGCATAAGGCTTGTCGCTGTATGCGAACACGCAATCGTCAACGTCAAACTCCTTGATCAGTTCAGCCAACTTAGCTTCCGGATAGATCTTAATGCCGTTCGGATAGAGATCCTCGCCAGCCAGTTCCTTCGGATACATACGGTCGTCGATACCGGGGATTTGCTCAGCGGTGAAAGCGACTACGTTGTAGTTCTTGTTGTGACGGAAAAAGGTGTTGAAATTGTGGAAGTCTCTTCCAGCAGCACCGATGATGATCACATTTCTAACTTTTTTTCTCATAAAACTTTAATTTTTTGATGTTTATAAAAATGTAATAGAGTTTTTTTCGATTTTTGCGGGTGCAAAGGTATAATTTTTTTTCATATAACACCTGTTTCGGATTATTTTTTTTGAAAATTCCGCATTCGGACATCTCTTCGCCTCACATGGTCGTAGTAGGACTGCAACACCGCCTTCAAATCCCGCTCCAACGACTGCTGTGCCGGACTGCCCTCATCCATTATGTTGTGCCGTTGCAAAGTGTCATTAGCGGCATAGACATACAGCGGATACAGACCGTCGAAATAGAGGCTCAACGAGTCGGTCAAAGCCTGATACGTTTGATGCACACAGTTGACCACCAACGGTTTTCGCTCAGGTTCGTTGAAGATATCCCGACCGAAGGCGAAATAGGGCTGTTCATAGCCCATCAGTCCGAGCGTGGTGGGCATGATGTCGATCTGCTGCGTCACATGCTCGTATCGTCCCTTGACGGAATGGTCGGGGGTGTACATAAAATATAGTATAGCCGTATTGCCCTTGGCCGTGCGCGTCTCCTCGGCGGCCATCTGCGGCGACACATGGTCGGCCACGAAGATGAACAAGGTATTCTCAAACCAGGGCATTTTGGAGGCCGTCTCGAAAAATTTGCGCAACGAAAGGTCGGTATAAGCCACGCATGGCTGCACCAACGTCTTCCCTTGGGGCATTTTGCCGGCATACTCCTCTGGGAGATCGTATGGATGATGCGAACTTAACGTAAACACCGACGTGAAAAACGGCGTCTGCTGGCGGTTGATCTCTTCCGCCACATATTGCAGGAACGGCATGTCCCAAACGCCCCACACATTGGTATTCCCCTTTCCGGGATGCCACTTCTCGAAATCCGCCCGGTTGTAGAAATGCTCGATGCCGGCCAGCATTCCGAAAGCCTCGAAACCCATCTGGTTGGCCGTGGCACCGCAGAAGAAGTGGGTACCGTAACCCTGAGTGGCGAGAATGCGCGGCAAAGCGTCCAAATCGGTGAGCGACTGGGGCAGCAGTGCGTATGGCGTGCGGTATGAAGGGATGGAGGCAAAGACGGAGGGCAGCGCCTCGATGGACTTCATGCCGTTGGAATAAGCGTTCGTGAAGACCAGCCCCTCGCGCATCAAAGAGTCCAGGAAGGGGGTGTAGCCGCCATTCGGATTCAGATGCGGGGCCAGATACTGCGAGTGCTCCCGACTGAAACTCTCCAACACGAAAATCACCACGTTTTTGCCTTTGGCGACAGGCGGACAGATCAAAGAGGGATAGTGGTAAGGCGTATAGAGCTCCGCCAGATCCTCCTCATCGAAATAGACCGGCGAATCCAGCTGCCGCAATCCCATCGTGCGGATGAGACAATAGGGGTTGCTCAGCACCAGAGTCCCTTTCTGCGGCGACTGCGCATAGTAGGCCACATTGCTGATAGCAACGGGACGCGCTTTGATGTCGAACGAGCCCTTGATGGCCATCACCCACAAAAAAACCGCCAACACGAAAGTCAGCGAACCCGTACCATAATAGAGCCAGTTGTTCTTCAATGCCGTGGGATGATACTTTATCTTTTTATACAGAAAGAAGAGCAGGAAAATCAACAATAGGCCCAACAGCACCAGATACCAGTTTTCACCCATCGCTTTGAACAGGATGTCGAAGGTGTTGTCATTTTCTCGGAAGAAGTGCATCTCCTCCGCCGTAATCCTTTTGAAAGCATAGCGGTAATAGACGACATCGGCCAGATTCAGCACCACGATGCCCAACGAATTGGAGATGCAAAAGAGCCAGAACAGCATTTTTTGATAACCCTCCTTTTGTCGGAAGCGGAACGGCAGCATCGACAGCAGGATGAATGGCGCATTAATATAGGCAATGGATATCGTGGAGTATTTGAACGATCCGGCGAGCAGCAAAGGGATTTCCGACCAAGTCAACGGTCCGAGCAACGAGCGGTTATAGAGATAAAAGGCTAGTTGGGTTACAAACAGGCATGCATAGAGAAGCAACAGCCTCAAAATCAATACCGTAATATCATTCTGAAAAACCTTTTTCATCATCTATGACTTCATTATCAAAAGCGGGCAAAAGTATATTTTTTTTGTATTTTTGCGGCACTTAAAAAATAGTTAGCAGAATTCAGGTCACGTTCATGTCGAAAAAGCGGATATTGTTCATTGTCAACCCCATATCTGGGCACCACGACAAAAGGAAGTTCCGGGAGTGTGTGGCTCGCGAGCTTGACGGTGACGCGTTTTCGTATGACATCATCTTCACAGAGTATGCCGGTCACGCCACCGAGCTGTCGTCGGAGGCGGTCGGCCGCTTCGACATTGTGGCGGCGGTGGGCGGCGACGGCACGCTCAACGAGGTGGCGCGCTGCATCGTCGGCACTGACACGACCTTGGCCGTCATTCCCTACGGTTCCGGCAATGGTCTGGCCCGCTGCCTGCACATCCCGCTCAACACGGAAAAAGCGTTGCGGCTCTTGCGAAACGGACGTGTTCAGCAGATTGACACCGGGAGTGTCAACGGGCGGTTCTTCCTCAGTGTGGCGGGCATCGGGCTCGACGCGCAGACTGCCTACGACTTTTCCCGAGACTCGCGTCGGGGCTTCTTAACCTACGCCCACTATGTCACCACCAACTACCTCCATTACAAGCCCGAGACCGTCAACATCACCTTCGACGGTGGTAAAACATTGACGTGCAGTCCCTTGCTCATCACTTTCGCCAATTCCAACCAGTTCGGCTACAATGCGGTCATCGCGCCGCACGCCTCGCTGCAGGACGGTCTGCTCGACACCTGCATCATCAGCCGCCCCTCCCCTTTGGACATCCCCTTCATGGTGACCATGCTGATGCATGGACAGCTGGACAAATCGAGCCATCTCACCGAATTCCAGTCGTCACACATCACTGTGGAGCGTCCTTCCGACGGCGTGGTAAACATCGACGGCGAGCCTGTGATCATGGAGGCACAACTCGACATTCAGATCACACCGCAGAATCTCCGCATCTTAGCACCTTGATTTATTTGGCTGTTGGCTATTGGCTGTTGGCTGTTAGCTTTAACTTAAACTTAGACTTAAACTATAATGACTTAAAAAACCTAAACCTGTAAACCTGTAAACCTGTAAACGTGTAAACCAAAAATTTGTATCTTTGCCCCCACGAAAAATATAATACCAAACCCAATAAAATATGAAAGATTTAAAAGCAGAATTGCAAGCATTAGGCGTTGAGAACCCCGTTGAAATCTTCCACAACCTGTCATACGACGAGCTGTACAAACACGAAACCGACCCCTCTTTGACGGGTTATGAGAAGGCTTACCTGACCAAATCGGGTGCCCTTTCCGTCGATACGGGTATCTTCACCGGCCGCTCGCCTAAAGACAAATACATCGTCAAGGACGAAAACACGAAAGATAACGTATGGTGGGCAGACCCCAACAAGAAGGGTTCCGACAACAAGCCCATCGACCACAAGACTTGGGAGCACTTCCGCATGCTTTGCCAAAAGCAACTTTCCGGCAAAAAGATTTATGTGATGGACGGCTACTGCGGCGCCAACGAGAACTCCCGCATGAAGGTGCGCTTCGTGTCTGAGGTAGCTTGGCAGGCTCACTTCGTGAAAAACATGTTCATCCGCCCTTCCGAAGAGGAACTGGCCGACTTCGAACCCGATTTCGTGGTGCTGAACGCTGGTAAGACCACCAACCCCAACTGGAAAGAGATGGGTCTGAACAGCGAGGTCTTCGTGGCCTTCAACCTCACCGAGCGCATGGCCCTCATTGGCGGCACTTGGTATGGTGGCGAGATGAAGAAGGGTATCTTCTCCGTGATGAACTACTTCCTGCCGCTCAAGGGCATGGCTGCTATGCACTGTTCCGCCAACGAAGGCAAGAACGGCGACACCGCCATCTTCTTCGGTCTCTCCGGCACCGGCAAAACCACTTTGTCCACCGACCCGAACCGCGCCCTCATCGGCGACGACGAGCACGGCTGGGACGACAACGGCGTCTTCAACTTCGAAGGCGGTTGCTATGCAAAGTGCATCAACCTCAGCGAAGAGAAAGAACCCGACATCTTCCACGCCATCAAACGCGACGCGTTGTTGGAGAACCTTGTGGTGGATGCAGAAGGTAACATCGATTTCAACTCTGCGGAGAAGACCGAAAACACCCGCGTCTCCTACCCGATTTACCATATTAATAATATTGTACGTCCGGTTTCCCGCGGCACGCACCCGAGCAAGATCATCTTCCTCTCAGCCGACGCATTCGGCGTGCTGCCTCCCGTCTCCATCCTCAACAAGGAGCAGACCATGTACTACTACTTAAGTGGTTACACAGCTAAGTTGGCCGGCACCGAACGTGGTATCGTGACCCCGCAACCCACCTTCTCCTCTTGTTTCGGCGCAGCTTTCCTGTTGTTGCACCCCACGAAATACGCTGAGGAATTGGCTAAGAAGCTCGAAGAGCACAATGCTACGGCTTACTTGGTGAACACCGGCTGGGCTGGCGGCGGCTACGGCGTTGGCGAGCGCATCTCTTTGAAGGCTACCCGCGCCATCATCACGGCCATCCTCAACGATGAGCTGAAGAGCTGCGAAACCGAAATTGTAAAACCCTTCAACTTGGTAATCCCCAAACACGTGACCGGCGTTGACGACAACATCCTCAATCCCGAAAACAGCTGGACTGACAAGGACGCTTTCAAGAAAAACGCCGACGAACTGGCCGCTGCTTTCATCAAGAACTTCGCCAACTTCAG
>JAGBPE010000076.1 GCA_017633495.1 Bacteroidales bacterium
CCAATCTCTTTGGGCCTGCCCGCTGGTTTGTGACCGTAACCCCTCAATTCTCTTTTAACTACCATTATCGCGTAACACCCTGGTTTTGGGTCGGTGTCATGCTCAATTACGCCCATTACTATGATCAGTTGACCGAACCTTTCGATAGTTTTGGGGGGCAGATTACCTACTCATTACCAAGTTGCGAGCGCTATTTCAGTGTTGTTGGAATCCTGCCCGACATCCGGTTCTCATACTTCAACCGCCCGCACGTAACCCTCTATTCCGCTATTTCATTAGGATTCAATGCATATATCAAAGAGGAAAGAATCAGCATGCTAGACGGAACAATTTCCGATCATCCCACCTTCTTCTCCGCATACCATGTAACCCTCTTCGGTGTGAAAGCCGGCGGCAGCCACTGGTTCGGAAGCTTCGAGCTTGGCGCGGGGTATAAGGGGTTTGTCTCGTTGGGTGTTGGGTACGAGATATAGATTAGGAGATGAGAAAGATAATAAGATGAAGAGATGAGGAGATGAGGGGGGCTGATTGAAGAAAAGTGTATTTTTGCGTTTTGTTTGAGAACATGGCGGATTTCTACTATAAGACTAAATGGAGTGCGATGCGTTGCTGGGTGTACACTTGGCGAATACTGTTGCTGCTGGCGATTTTAAGTATGCCTTTCTTTTTTCTATGCAATAACGTCATTGTAATACTCAAAGTTCTTGTCGCACTGTTTATTGTATCCACATTTCTGCTTTGGATCATACGCCTGCGTGTTAGCGAGTTTTACGATGACCATGTAGAGATCCGTTTCCCGTTGCGGCCTTTCCGCCGTAAGATTTGCATCTCATACGAAGAAATAGAATCCCTCACATACGGTGTTTTCTACATTTGGCCCGTTGCCACTACACAAAGTCTCAATGATGCCGTCTTGTTGAAAATCAGACTGAAAAGCGGGACGCCGCAACAAAAACGGAATGTCTATCGGAATTGTTCAAGTATATTGGAACATCATTTTCTTGTCGGATTTGTTTGGCTTTTCCGACTTGTCATACGGTCATTTAAAAAGGATGACGGCTCCGATGATTATTTTCCCTTGCTAACATTCCTGAAAGACAAGGGTTTGGAAATCCGTTGCGCACACAACACCGAAGAGGAGAAGCGTGTGATTCGCACCCTCAACGATAATGTTTCTGCATGATTGATTCTCAATTCACATCAAATAGGGCGCAACCTCAACGATTGCGCCCTATTTGTACATTGTACATTGTACATTGTTCATTGTACATTATCTCATCACCCGCTGTTTCGTTTCCGCATCCAGAGCGATGTATTCCTCAATGGTTTGCGGTTTCACGCTCGGGGCGGTGGCGAGGGCGTGTTCGATGATGCGTGGGATGTCGGTGAACTTGATTTTCTCCTCCATGAACATCTTCACGGCGGCTTCGTTGGCGGCGTTCATCACGCAGGGCATTCCGCCACCTGCAGCTGATGCCTTGTAGGCCATATCCAAACACGGAAACATCTCTCTATTAGGTTTTTCGAAGGTGAATTGTCCGTATTGGGTGAAATCCAAACGCGGATACGGCAGCGGCAGACGCAACGGGAAGGTTAGCGCGTACTGAATCGGCAACCGCATATCGGGAATGCCGAGCTGCGCCTTCACGGAACCGTCTTCGAACTGCACCATAGAATGGATCACCGACTGCGGATGCACCAGCACGTCAATTTTCTCCAACGGCATGCCAAACAGCCACTTAGCCTCGATCACCTCCAAGCCTTTGTTCATCAGACTAGCGCTGTCGATGGTCACCTTCGGACCCATACTCCAGTTGGGGTGTTTGAGCGCATCTTTGAGCGTTACCTTCTCCAATTGCTCGGGGGTGAAGGTTCTGAATGCGCCGCCGGAAGCGGTGATTATCAGCTTTTCCACGGGATTAAAGTGCTCACCGGCCAAACATTGGAAAATGGCCGAATGCTCCGAATCCACGGGAATCACCGGCGCGTTGTGCTCCTTCGCGGTACGCATGATGAGCTCACCAGCCACCACGAGGGTCTCCTTATTAGCGATGGCCAACGGTGTGCCGCACGAAACGGTACGGAAAGCCGGTTTCAAGCCCGCTATGCCCACGATGCACGAGAGCACGATATCCACGCAGTCCATCTCGCAGACATCGCACAACGACTCTTCGCCGCAGAAGACCTTCACATCTTCGTCAGCAAGTGCCTCTTTCACCTTGCGATAGGCCTCTTCCTGCACCACCACCACGATGTTGGGATGGTACTGTTTCGCCTGCTGAATCAGGATGTCTGCACTGGAGTTGGCGGCGATGATCTCCAACTGCAACAGCTCGGGATGGAGGGCAATCACCTCCAACGCCTGCGTGCCCATCGAGCCCGTCGAGCCGAGAACGGCGATGCGGCGGGGTTTGGTTTCTTCGTTATTGTTCATAAATTGTTGTTTTTGACAGCCCCACATTGCGGCTTCGCCTTATGTGGGGTTAATTGCGCTTCGCGCGTCTTGTCCCTTCGGGACTGCTCAAGGAAGCAGTTTTTATATTACTACCCCGCCCTTCGGGCACCCCTTCTTAAAGAAGGGGAACTGGGGTCGTTCGTAACTGCTAACTGCTAATTACTAACTACTAACTATTACAACGATTCTACGACCTTACAGATATCGGCGAAGACGTGGTCGATATCCTGCATTCCGTTGATTTCCACCAATTTGCCTTGCTTTTGGTAGTATTCCACCAGCGGCATGGTTTGGGCGAAGAAGTTCTCCACACGGGCTTTTACAGTTGCGGGAGTATCGTCGGCACGCTGCTCGATTTCAGCGCGTTTGAGGATGCGGCGTTGCACCTCTTCCATCTCCACTTTCAGGTAGATCACCTTCGTGATGTCGAGGTTGGTGAAGAAGGTCGGGTCGTCGAGCATCTCGGCCTGCTTGATGGTGCGCGGTACGCCGTCGAAGATAAAGCCCTTGGCGTCAGCGTGTTTCTCAATATGGTTGCGCAACATGCCGAGGGTGATGTCGTCCGGACAGAGGTCACCGCGGTTGATGATCTCCTGAGCTTTCAGACCCAGCGGGGTCTTGTGGGAGATTTCATAACGGAACAGGTCGCCAGTGGAGACGTGTTGCAAATTGAATTTTTCGGC
>JAGBPE010000077.1 GCA_017633495.1 Bacteroidales bacterium
CATCCAATCCACAGCGGATTTGCGGTGTCAGTTTTCCCGTAATTATCTGGTTAACAGCGAAAATAGTTTCTTTGTGCAAAACGAAAGTTCCGCGATGTTAAAGTTGCGGATGGAATTCCTGACCGCACAAGATCATATTCCAGAATATGTTGAACGGCAATATTTTGGACAATTACCTGACCAATTGCCGGATGGTTCCACACTGGAATTGGAGATGAAGGAAATGGAAACGTTGCTGTCTGACGTGCTTTTGGCGGAGAAATGCGACATTTCCCATTGTCCGGTTTTGCTCTTTCCGAAGGCCGCTGCAGTGCTGATGCACAGTTTGTTAGGTCACGATTTGGAAAATTCGGAAAACAGCTGGTTGCGCGACCATTTCTGGCATCAGGTGATGCCGGAGTCTTTTTCGGTATATAGCGATCCTACCGTTTCGCAAGTTGATGGTCACTATTATGGCGGCTCATACATATTTGACGATGAGGGCGTTAAAAGCCAAAAAGTGCAACATGTGGACCACGGCGTTTTTCAAAAGTTTCTCTCCACGAGAATGCAGCAGTCGAACGCTTTCAAATCCAACGGCAACGCTCGGGGCAACCGTTTTCTGCCCTCCGCTCGCCAATCCAATCTTATGGTCGAATCCGATAAAACATTGGATAAGAGCAAGCTGTTCGATTTGCTGGCTCAGGAAGCTGAAAAACAGTCTCTTGAGAATGCATTATATGTGGAGGAAGTGGAAGTTCGTTGCGACACAAATGGCATAGTAAGCATCTATCCGACAGTCTGTTATAAGGTCTACACAAATTCTCGTAAGCCGGATGAAATCGTGCGCGATGTGGTGCTTACAGGGACTAAACAGCAATGGCTCAGCAATTTAGTGGCCGCTGGTAATGAAAGCGACTGTGTGACAATGATTTGTCATAGTCAGGGTGATGATTTGCTTACCAGCTGTGCTGCGCCCTCGTTGCTTTTCCGGGATGTTGAAGTCCGGCAGCGAGTGAAAGAGCCGCAGTCTCCAAGAATCAAGAGAGACGGTCTCATAGTTGCAGGCTCCAGTACTCCTATGCCCATAGCGGAACTTTTCCGGCTTTCGGCGCAGTATGAATGGGAGGCGGATGTGAATCACTTGAAGATTGGGGAGGAAACCGCGCCCTATTACGAGGATTTCCTGATGACTGATGCGCGGATTTTTGCGGTTGAAGCTTCTGAGGGAAGTGTATTTTACGCGAACGAAAAGCCTGTCAGACAGCTCGTTCCGAGAGTGCTGTTGGGAAGCGACCGCTTCAATAACGAAAACCTGACAGAAACCGCTACTCCGCCTGCAAGCTATCCGTTGCCTTTCGAAAACCGCTCCACGTTTGACATCGATTTTCGGAAAGCGGCAGAGGCGGAATACAACAAAGCACTCAAGCAGTGGAAGATAAAGCAGTCTATGGTTCCGGTGGAGGCTCGCACTATGCCCGACCGTTCCATCTCCTTGCCCACACAAACCAACGATGAGCGTGTTTTCGACTACCCCACGCTGAACAATTTGGAGCATTTCGTCCGCGAAGCTTCCGCGCAGCTCGCCAAGCACGACTTCTTGAGCCGCTCCGGGGTCAACGTATACGTCATGTTGGGTAATACCTACTTCTGGAACAGCGAAAAGACGACCTATAGCCGTCCGGTTTCGGTCATTGGGGTGCAGATTTATGGGGCGGTGGAGCGAAACGGCAAGGAGTTTATGGACACCAAGACTATATTCCTTCCTTCTACGGATTCACTTTTTTCTCCACAAGCAGTTCAAAATGAGATTGATAAATTGGTCTCGCATTTGCAAAATGTTAAACAATTGGGCGAAGAGAATAAGGGTTATTTTCCTGGACCCGTGTTGATTGAAGGCGATGCGGTAGGGCAGTTGTTGGTTTCTGCGTTATTGGAATCCAATCCTAATTTGCTGGCCTATAGAGAACCGCTTATAGCATCTAATCCTGCGTATCCTTATAAAAACCAACCTTTTGAAGATCAATTAGATAAAATCATTACTTCGAAAAATATTTCCGTGACGGCGAATAAAACCGGCGACAAATTCGACAAATCCACTTTCAACCGATACGAAAAAACGGATGCAGAAGGAGTGGAGCGAATTGAAACTGAGGTTGTTCGGAACGGCGAGTTGGTTACGCTGATGGGAAATCGAAACATCACAAAATCAATGCCTTACAGCAACGGATTCCAGCAGTTGGCTCTTCATAACGAAGCATGTTTTACCACAAGAGGTGCTAATCGGATAGATTTTACGCATAAAGCCACTGTTTCCCACAAAAAACTCAAGCAGATGCTCATACAGGAGGCGAAAAAGCAGGGTTGTCCTTACGCGTACATCATCCGTCAGGTGTACGATGCGAACATGCAAAATATCATGGATAAAGAGTCAGCGCATTACGTCCAGCTGCTGCAATGCTATCAAGTGAATGTTCGCACCGGCGAGGAGGTTCCGATGGTGGGAGCCAAGATGCTGAACCCCAATTTCCATCTTCTGAAGAACATCCTGTATGTATCTGATAAACAGACAGCTTTCCCCGTTATGATGAAAGTTCCCGGCGCATCTGGCAGCCGCGATTTTCCGTTTGCGGGCGTGCCCACGTGCATTGTCGCACCGGACGGTGTTTTGTTGAAGTGGGTGTTTATCGAGGATTAGTTTTTTCCAAAAAAATCGTACTTTTGCGCCCTAATTTTTGAATATGTTAAAGATTGAAGATTTACACGTATCCATCAAGGATAGAGAGATATTGAAAGGCGTGAATTTGGAGGTGAAAGCAGGGGAAGTGCACGCCATTATGGGCCCTAACGGCACGGGAAAGAGCACGCTGGCGTCGGCGATTGCCGGCAAGAGCGGATATGAGGTGACGCAGGGAAATGTCTGGTTCAAGGGCAAAAACCTGCTCGACCTCTCCATTGAGGACCGCGCCCGCGAAGGCGTTTTCATCGGTTTCCAATACCCGGTGGAAATCCCCGGTGTGAGCATCGCCAACTTCATGCGCACCGCCCTCAACGAGGTACGCAAATACCGTGGTCTCGATCCGCTCAACGGTGCCCAGTTCCTCAAACTGATGGCCGAGAAGCAGAAGGTGGTGGAGCTCACCGACAAGCTCAGCAACCGCTCCGTGAACGAAGGCTTCTCCGGCGGCGAGAAGAAGCGCAACGAAATCTTCCAGATGGCGCTTCTCGACCCCTATCTCGCCATCCTCGACGAAACCGACTCCGGACTCGACATCGACGCGCTCCGTGTGGTGGCCAACGGCATCAACCACCTGCGCGGCGAAGACAAGGCCATCATCGTGATTACCCACTATCAGAGACTTTTGGACTACATCGTCCCCGATGTGGTACACGTGCTTTTCGATGGTAAAATCGTGAAATCGGGTCCGAAAGAGCTCGCCCTCGAACTAGAGGAGCGCGGTTACGACTGGATTAAGGAAGAATACGAACAGGGCAAGTTATGAGAGCGTTCACACAATTCATCCAGCGGCTTTTTGAGCAGAATGCTGCGCAATATCCCGACAGCGGTCAGGCGGCTATCCGCGACCTCCGTCAGAAAGCGATGGCTCTTTTCTTGCAGAAAGAGCTGCCCGACAAGCGTTTACGAGGTTGGCAGCAGTCGGTGCTGAACAAGAAAGCCCGCACCGATTACATCCAGAAGCTGCAGCCTGATCCCTATCGTCCGTTGGCGGAGTATTTCCAATGCCGCGTGCAGGATCTTCACCCGACCGTGCTGCCTGTCAGCAATGGTTGGTTTATCTCTGAAAATCAAACGGTTAATGTTGACGAACAGGGCGTGATTACAGGCAGTCTGCTGGCCGCTATCCGTCAATATCCCGATTTGGTGCTGCCGTTGTTGGCGCATCCCGACTTGGAAAAAGAAAACGGTTTGGTGGCGCTCAACGAAGCCCTCTTCAACGACGGTGTCTTTGTGTATGTTCCTGACAATGTGAAGGTTGAGAAACCGATGCAGATTGTCTCGTTGATGAATACCATCGACCCGCTGCTGGTCAACAACCGTCATCTCATTGTGTTGGGCAACAATGCGGAACTCTCTGTCATTCAATGTGATGACTCCATCCAAAAGGAGAACACCTTCTCCAATATCGTCTCCGAGATCTACTTGGGCGAGAACGCGCATCTGCACTACTATAAAACTGAGAACAAAGATGCAGACTCCATGCTGCTGAACCACGTCTTCGTGCATCAGAAGAGCTACTCGACGTTCACCTCCACGGCCATCACGTTCAATGCAGGCTACATTTGCAATACCTTCAATGTGAACTTGAACGAGCCGATGGCGGAAGCCAAGTTATATGGACTGTATCTCGTTGATAAAGAGCAAGTTTGCGATAACCACATCTTCATCAACCACGCTGCACCCGATTGCAAAAGCTACCAGATGTACAAGGGCATTATGGACGATGAGGCGATGGCGAACTTCCACGGACACATCCTCGTAGCGCCCGATTCACAGCGCACGGCAGCCTTCCAGACCAACCGCAATCTGTTGTTGACTGACAAGGCGCACGTCACCACGAAGCCGTTCTTGGAGATCTACGCCGACGACGTGCAGTGCAGTCACGGTGCCACAGTGGGACAGTTGGATGAGGAAGCCCTCTACTACCTGCGCACCCGCGGTATCGGCGAAGCGGCAGCCAACCGGCTGTTGATGTTCGCATTCGCCAACGAGATTGTGCAAAATGTGGCCATCGAAGCCCTCCGCGACCGTCTCAGCAACATGGTGCAGCACCGTCTGCACGGCGAATTGAACGTCTGCGCGCAGTGTATGTTGAATAACAGCATTGTATTTCCGATAACATTAGAGGAATAATCGGATAATGCTCGTTGTAGAGACGCGATTAATCGCGTCTCTACAGGCGGAAAACCAAAAATCCCACGTCCCACGTCATACGTCATAAACCCCAATGAAAATCAAACTAATCTGGATTGGCAAGCCCGATGGCGACATTTTTGATGAGGCCATCCGGTATTATGTGGGCAGAATTTCCGCCTATTTCCCTTACGAAATGGTGGCGATTCCCTATTTGAAGAATGCCAAGTCGATGCCGGTGGAGGAGCAGAAAAAGCGCGAGGGAGAACTGATTATAAAGAAGATAGAGTCGGACGAATACGTAGTCTTGTGGGACGAGCGCGGTAAGGAGAAGAACTCCGTGCAGTTCGCGGAGTTCATCCAGCAACGAGCCAACTCGGGGTTGAAGACGCTCACGTTCGTCATCGGCGGCGCGTACGGCTTCTCCGACGCCGTTTATGCCCGCCAGAACGCGCAGTTAGCCCTCTCCAAGCTCACCTTCCCCCACATCATGGTGCGACTGATCTTCGCGGAACAGCTGTATCGGGCGTGTACGATACTGAAGGGGGAGCCGTATCATCATTGAACGTCTATCCCTTATTCATTTTGGCCGGAATAATCCTATCCACAATCACCACATCTTCTTCAATGTGGTAAATGTAAATCCATCGGCGATTGTGAGAAACCATTCGTCTTGCATCGTGATGTATTTGCCGTAATGTTTTGGATGAAGTTCGTGCTGTGAAGTTAGCGTAAACTGAAAGAGAGTTTATTTCAGATCGCATCGCATTCGCATAACGGACAGCACCTTCTTCAGACATCATATTGTTCAGGAATAGGCGCAAAGCTCCCATGTCATTGAGGGCTTCCTGACTGATTCTAACATCAAATACTTTCATAGTCGGAGCGAACCAAAGAGATCAGATCATCAAAAAACTCATCAACAGACACCGTGTTCTCCATAATTCTTGCCTTGCGTGAAGATTGCAGGGACGGTGTTTCAGAATTGTTTTTTACGCCATAAGGCAACTTTGGCTCTTCCACTTTTAGTGGTTCCTTTTGTTTTTTGTGGTATTCTTTTTTCATTTTTTTTAGTTTTATTTTCGTGCTGCAAAAATAATATTTTTCTGTTTGTCTCGGACTGATTCTTCTTTTTTCTTTGTACTATTTCCATTTTTCTTATTTTTGCACTCGAAATACAGACTTCTATAACAAAAGTCCTTACATATTATACCAAAATGAAAAAATTCATCGCATTTCTGGCTTTCGCGTTGCTGTTGTCCGTGGTGTTGTCTCCTCGGACGGCTTTCGCGCAGGGAGCGGGGCAGGCGGATTTGTTGGAAAGGGCTTACAGCACAGAGTCTTACAAACTGTTGCATCAGTTCTTCGACAATTGGCATCAAGAGTTGGCCTCTAATGAAGCGGAAGCCTCCGACCCCTGGTTGAAGGAGGCGTACAAGGTGTATGCCGCTGTGTGTCAGCCTGAAGTGCTTGCGCAATGGCACGTTTCAATGTCAGAAAAGCCATTCCTGATAGTGCAGGGTGATATTTGGAAAGTCGGCTATTTGCAGCAAAGCAACCATTTTTTCAGAAAAGGCGACATTCCCTACAATTTGAGTTTTACTGTGGTGGACTCTGCTGTGGCGTTTCGTCCGAAGCTTCAAGCTGATAGTGTTGTAACCGTTTATTTAACAGATGGTTACAAAAAATTGGTGAAAGATTTTACCGAAACATTTCACTTGCCTCCGCTGCATTTTGAACTTCCCGATATCATTGACACGGACGGCAATGTCGAAGATACAGAACCTATCGGGCTTACGGCTGAACATGACGAGTTGATGAATCGTGGGGATTTTTTACGGAAATATGTGAACAATATTTCTTACTGGATGTTCGGAAATTGGCATCTCCAGCCGTTTTTCGACATTAGAGAAATCGCTTTTTCTCCTTCGCGCAAATTCGCCATTGTCACGTACAGCATGTCGCACAGTGGCGGCACTATCGTTTTGGAGAAAAAGCACGGCAAATGGACTTTCTTGCGACAATCCTCATGGTGGGTGAGTCATTAACCAACGACCATAATCCAACTGCAAAAAAATTTTTCCGTACCAGTGTAACCTTTTGCTATTTTTGCGTCATCATCATGAACAAGGCGAAAAATGGAGAATACGGCATTTTGGGAACGGATGTATGCGGCCAACATCGGACGGATGATTGGTGCTTGCCACCGCTATGTCAATGACTTGGCGTTGGCGGAGGATCTGGCGCACGAGGCGTTCCTCAAGGCGATGGAGCGCGCAGACACCTACCGCGCCACCGGCCGCTTCGAGGCCTGGCTGATGCGCATCACCGTGAACCACGCCATCCTGCACCTGCGACAAAGAATGGATACTGTGCCGATTGTGGAGGAGGAGACCCCCGATGTCGCCCCGGAGGAGACATCCATTTGGGAGACGGACTTCACGCAAGAGGAACTGCTCGAAGCCGTGCAACAGCTGCCGGTTCCGCAGCGTACCGTCTTCAACCTCTATGCCATTGACGGACAGTCACATGCCTACATCTCCGACCTGCTGAACATCTCCATCGCCAGCTCCAAGGAGACGCTCTACCGCGCCCGCAAACGGCTGCGGCAGCTGCTCACCCAAATGGCACACGAGAAAGAAAAACGAAAAAAGGGAGTTTTCGTCATGATACTACTATTCTTATTACAGCATTCCGAGGCCGCCCGCACCGACCGGATGTTCCG
>JAGBPE010000078.1 GCA_017633495.1 Bacteroidales bacterium
ACCGTAATCTGCGGTTCTATGCTAATGACGTCGTGCAAAAACAACCACCAGAAGGAGCAGCAGAATGAATACACGGGCGTGCCGCTCGTTATCCTTGATGCCGACATCGGCTCGTCAACCGACGATCTCTTTGCCCTCGAGATGCTCTACCGCTACGAGGAACAGGGACAATGCCGCCTGCTGGGCGTTGTGGTGGACCGCGAAGGGGAAGCAAACGCCCGCTTTGCCGATGTGATGGGCACCTATTTCGGCCGTTCAGACGTTCCCATTGCACTTGTCCGCAACGGTGTCAAAAACCCTCCGATCTGGATCGACTACGCCCACGTGGCCGCCACGGTGGACAGCAACGGACAGCCGATGTTTGCCTATAGCATCAACGACTACTCGCAGCTGCCCGACGGATGGCAGCTCTATCGTCGCCTGTTGGCCGATCAGCCCGATCACTCGGTGAGCATCGTTTCCACCGGTTTTGTCACCTGTCTGGCGCAGCTGCTGCAATCGGCCCCCGACAGCTACTCGTCCCTCAACGGCGTGGAGCTTGTGCGACGCAAGGTGAAGTGCATTTACGTGATGGGCGGTGTATTCGGAGAGGCCGAGGAGCCCGACTTCAACTTCGCCCAAAGCATCGAATTCTCGAAGGTTTTCTTCCGCCTTTGGCCGCAGGAGGTCGATATGGTGTTCTCGCCTATGGAGGTGGGACAGAATGTGGAGTACACCCCCGAGCAGGTCATCGCCGATGTCTCGTGGACCGATGCGCATCCCATCAAGCAGGCCTATCTACAATGTAACTGCAACACCGGCCAGCGTATGTGGGACCCTATGGCAGCCATCCATGCCGTTGAGGGGGACAGTCTGTTTACCCTCTCGCCACGCGGCACCGTCCAGCTTACCGACAACGCTGCGACCCTCTTCACCCCCTCGGCCACCGGCAACTGCCGCTACCAACTGCCCGGCGACACCACCTGGGCTGCCGCTATGCTGGAACGCATAAGGAAGTTTAATAAAATGAGAGTTGAAAAAAGAATATGAAGCGAATGGAAACACCTTCCACCCAAGTATTCGGAGTCGTTTAAATAAGCAAATAAAAAGACATTAAATAAAAAAGCTATCCTACAATGAAACAACATCCCATCACCGAAGGCTACATGCCTTATCTGGGCCATCAGACCTATTACCGTATCGTCGGTGAACCCTCAAGCAAGCCGGCGCTGCTTTGTCTGCACGGCGGTCCCGGCAGCACGCACAACTATTTCGAAGTGCTCGACCGCATTGCCGACACAGGCCGGCAGGTGATCACCTATGACCAAATCGGCTGCGGAAACTCCTACCTTGACGGGCATCCCGAACTCTGGACCAAGGAGACTTGGGTCAACGAGCTTATCGCCCTGCGCGAACACCTGCATCTCGACCAGGTTCACCTCATTGGACAGTCATGGGGCGTCATGTTAGCTATCGCCTACATCATTGACCATCAGCCGAAAGGCGTCAAGTCAGCGATACTCTCCTCAGGTCTCGCCTCCAGTTCGCTCTGGGCCAGCGAGCAGCACCGTCTCATCAAGTATATGTCGGAGGAAGACCAGGATGCCATCCGTCGCGCCGAAGCTGCCGGAAAGTGGGACGACCTCGACTATCTCCGCGCCAACGACCACTATTATGAGCGTTACGTCATCAGCGTTGACGAACACTCGCCCGAATGCCTGCGCCGACCCAAACGTGCCGGCAACGAGGCCTACCTCTACGGTTGGGGGCTTAACGAATACCAACCTCTAGGCAGCCTCTCCGATTTCGAATACACCGACCGTCTGGGCGAAATCAAGCAGCCCTGCCTGATATGCAGCGGCACCCGCGACATCTGCACCCCCGTGGTCGCCGCCTCGCTCTACGAGCACATTAACGACTGCCGCTGGGAGCTCTTCAAAGGCGCCCGCCACACCTGTTTTGTTGAGCAGACCGACAAGTACTGCGACATTTTGGCGAAATGGCTGGAAGAGAACGATTGAAATGAACGCAAAAGAATATATCCAAAAACTTGGCCTAACGCCTCATCCCGAAGGGGGTTGGTATCGTCAGGTCTATGGCAATGACGAAAACGGTGAAAAACAGATTTCAACCATCTATTACATGTTGTGCGATGAGGACTTCTCGGCCTTTCATCGGCTGCACAATATGGTAGAGATTTGGTATTACCACGCCGGGGACCCGCTCGACATCTATGTCATTTCCCCCGATGGCGAATTGACCGTGCATCATCTCTCTGCCAATAGCGAAATGCAGGTGGTCATTGAGCCCGAGCAATGGTTCGCGGCAGCGTTGCTGGGCAAAAAGGGATTTTCTCTCGTTGGCTGCGCCGTGGTCCCTGCCTTCACCTTTGGAAACTTCGAACTAGCGAAAAAGGAGGAATTGCTGTCCGCCTATCCGCAACATAAAGCGCTGATTGAAAGAATGTGCAGATAAAAAACACGCGGAATTATTTTGTATTTTTGCAGTCTGAAACTAAACCCTATGGCTATATGAACGAAACCATAATCAATCTGAACGACTACGAGTCATCCGGCGCTGGCGCCCTCGGCGAGAGCTATATCAGCAAAAGCAATCCCAACATCCTGCTCAAACTCTATTCCCGCGAGCGGGAGCAGATGGGGCTTGACGAGTATGAGCGGGCCCGCAAGGTGTACCAAATCGGGGTACCCTGCCCCACCCCTGGCGAGCTGGTTCGCACCGAAGAGGGCCTCCTCGGCATCCAGTTTCACCGCATTGTGGGCAAGAAATCCTACGCCCGTGCGCTGAGCGAGCATCCCGAACGGCTGGAAGAGTATGCCGCACGCTTCGCCGAAGAGTGCAAGAAACTGCACGCCATCCGCCCCGAAATCCGTCCCGCACTGCGCGAAATGATTGAATCCAGCTCGAAATAAACTGGTGTTCAACAAAATACTGAAATAAATTAATCAGAAATGAAGAAAAATATACCCTGGATGCTTGCCGCCATCCTCACCGTCTGCGGCTGTTTTTTGTTGACGGGCTGCTCCGGATCGAAATGGAGCATCTCTGAAAGTTTTTACAACAATTTGATTGAAGAGGATCGCTACAGGATGATTCTCGACGGCTTGCAGGTGACCCTCATCATCACCTTTTGCGCCGCCATACTGGGCACCCTGCTGGGCGGTTTGGTCTGCTGGATGCGTATGAGCCGCAGACCTTGGCTACAGAAGGTGGCCAAAGTCTATATCGACATTATGCGCGGCACACCCGTGTTGGTGCTGCTCATGTTGATGTACTATGTGGTGTTGGCACCGA
>JAGBPE010000079.1 GCA_017633495.1 Bacteroidales bacterium
ATACGGGGACACTGCAGTTGTAGCTTGCGAATCTTTCACATGGCATGGTATAATATACACCGAGACCCCTGCTATAGCCCCGACATACACCATTGTTGGTGGTGACCATAACGGCTGCGACAGCATCGTGACTTTGCACCTGACTATCCATTACGGTACCCACAATGTCTTCACCGAAACCGCCTGCGAAAGCTATACATGGCATGGACAAACATATACGGCTTCAGGAACTTATATCTATCCTTACAACAACGAATACGACTGTCCGAGCGTGGACACGTTGCACCTCACCATCCATCATGGCACGCACAACGTCTTCACCGAAACCGAATGTGAAAAATACATTTGGCATGGAGAGGCTTATACTGCATCGGGAACTTACACCTATTCGTATAACAATGCTGACGGATGCGCGAGTGCGGATACTTTGCATCTGATCATCAACCATCCGGTGCACACCGCCACTTCTCTCACGAACTGCAACAGTTACAAGTGGACAGAAGGTACAGGAATGACCTATACAACCTCAGGCACTTATACATACGCTCACCCGGATGCCAACGGGTGCACGCAGGTGGACACCTTGCACCTCATTATACTTAGCTCTTTTTACACAGAAGTCTCAGTGACAGAATGTGGTAACTACTATTGGAATGACAACAACTACACAACTTCTGGTGACTATACTGGGATATTTTCGGCGGCAAATGGCTGCGATAGTATCGTGACTTTGCACCTGACCATCATCCCTGCACTTCAGGACATAAAGAATATCGTCAGCAAGAAGCGCGACGGTATCCCGTATATGCTTGTGTATCCGGATGCGAACTTACAGTATCAGTGGTACAAAAACGGTGTTGCGATTAATAATGCCACCAAACAGTATTATTACCCGGCTGATTATGAGCTTGAGAGCAGCTTGGAGATGGATGCCTGTTACCAGGTGCTTGTCGCTGCTATGGAACCTGGCACCTGCGGCACTTATACAGACTGTTGGGTTGATGTTCCCTCCCAATCCGCCAAGATCCGAATCCTGCCGAATCCCAACGACGGACAGTTCCGGCTGATACTCCCCGAAGGCACCGTGGAGGTGCAGATTCTCAATGCCAACGGACAGGTGGTGATGTCGCGGAAGGTGGATGGAGACAATATGCAGGATATGAGCACGGCTCTCGCCAATGGCCTCTATTTTGTTAAATCATTCCGTCAGGACGGAAGCTTTGATACCGAAAAATTAATAATTAACCGATAAATTCATCAAAAAAACAAAGAAAATGGAAAGAGACGACTTTTACCTCAGAGTGCATTACAAGAACAAGACGATCCGTTACAAGCTGATTGATCCCAACGCTACGCTGAATGTGCTGATGCAGAATCTGCGTCACAGCACGGACGAGAACGGGAAAGCCATTTTTGACCTGCCGAACGTCGATAAGGACGGTGTGGTGGTGGAATATTTCTTCGGAAAGAAGGACGAAAACGATAATTTTATTATTCTTAACCCCAAAATTGGAAAGACGGAGTGCTGCTTGCGTGACTATAACGTGAAAAGCGGTGATACGTTGGAAGTGATTATGGACCCTATAGCCGGCTAAGAGAAGATGAGAGAGGTAGAAAAATACAAAGACAAGCATTTTATAGGACGAAATGCGCGATTGCTGAACGAATGGATGTCCATTGACGAGCGCTATATGCATAATCCGGAGGTGAGCTACATCATCCGGAAGCGGAACGCTGAAGGGCTTCCCGTCATCTACGAAATCATTTTCAACATCAAGTCCTTCTGCGGGGTGGAGGAGGCCGACGAAAACGGATGGCAACGACCGGTTTTCCACGATGAATTCATCATGCGCATCATCATCCCCAACAACTATCCGGGGGTGGATTCCAAACTGGAGTTCAAGTTCCTCACCCAAACACCCACTGGTCTCAAGATTCCGCACCCTTGGCACCCCAACATCCGCTATTTCGGTGATTTTGCCGGACTGGTGTGCCTGAACACCAATGCCTGTGGAAGCTATACCGATCTGTCGTTCTATATCAACCGGGTGGTCTCCTATCTGAAGTATGAAAAGTACCATGCCCTGAACACGCCTCCTTACCCGCAGGATAACAAGGTTGCGGAATGGGTGCTCGACCAGGCGGAACCCAACGGCTGGATTACGGAACTGCAGGAGTATCATAATTTACAAAACGAATAAAGGACAATGAAAAAATATTTGCTGATTTTCTTTTCGATTTTCAGTCTGAATGCAGTTTTTGCACAGAATGATGTGGTGCTCTCCTACGCTGTAGAGCCGGAAAAAACACAATATATCCCGGTCATCCTCCGCGGACCGTCCAACGATTGCCAGTCGGTTCCTTTGATGCTGGAGGCCACTTACGATCCTCAACAGGACATTATCAATGTGGTTGTCCGCAGCCGTTATGAGAGGCCGATGAAGAAAAAGGACTGGCTCACTCACCTCTGGTGCCCTTCTTCGCTTAGTGGCAAACAATTCAACGACCAAATGCTGCGTGACCACTTCAAAAATAATTATAGGTCGAAATTGGATATGACCACGGATATGAAATCCCAAATAAAAGACGGATTTGCTCCAAAACCGGCTTTCGAGTGTGTGAACGGGCTGCTTTTGAACGAGAAAGAGTCGGATGTGATGATGGCACTTTCGGGAGACAAGGTGATTGTGCTGAAGATCAGAATCACCAATGCAACTGTCCCCACTATATTGAAAATCAACAATGTAATTCCTATAAAAGCGAAGTATGACTTTCCCCAGTTCTTTAACAAAGTGGCCTTGCAATACATCTCCAACAACTTCTCCATATCGTTGAGGTTGCCGGAAAGCAACTGTTTCGGACAGCACGAGATGATCAGCAAATACAGGCAATGGAATGAAGAACTGACCAAAGATTATCAGAAACTGCTTGACTATCAAATTGAGAAAAGAGACCCTTCGGGAAGTTCGAAAGAGGTTGTCCTTCGGAAAATGGAACTTTTGGGCAAGTACGAGACCGCCCGCAAGGGTATTGTGGAGACCGATTGTGGAGAACTGGAACAGGAGTATGCCACATTCCACCGCTATTACAACAAAATAGGGGAGGGCATTGTCACGGCGGACTCTTTGCAACGGATGATTGCACAGATGGATGCGCTTATTGATGATATCTCTATCGCCAAGAACACTGGAAATGGCAAGGCGTGCCGGAAATACAAAGAAAGTGCTGCCAAATTCAACGAAGTGTCGTTTGACGAGAATCAATACAAGGATTTTCCGGAATTGAAGAGTCTGGCAAAACGTTTTGTGGATCGCCGAAAGATGCTGAACGACCTCAAATGCCCCGGTGGTGGTGGAACTGGTGGCGGAACCGGTGGCGGCGGAGGTTCTCATTGTAATATAGATCAGGAGAGAATTAAGTCGGCGACGATGAAAATCAACAATTTGCTGAACGAATACCGTGTCAAGAAAGTCAAGAACGAACAGACTTTCTACAGTATCGTCAGGGAGACGGACTCCTATCTGAAAGAGTTTTCAGATGCGTGCAAGAACAACAAAAAGTACCAGACAGTCATCCAACAATACCAGGATGCAAAAAGGGCTTATCAGAATGCTGTAAAATAGTGGTTATGAGAACGAAAACCCTGTCAATCGTAGTTTGGGCTGTTTTGGTGTTGACATTGCCGATGCGGGCGGTGTCGCAGAGCGGTTATGCCGATTCGGTCAAGGCGATCAAGAGCGAGCTGAAGAACTATCAGGCGCAGTTGGAGTCCATTGAAAGAGAGATGGTCTCGTTCACGGACTGTGACCGGCTCTCTGACGATTATCTCAGATGCACGACGCAGATGGATGTCTTCTATAACGAAAACAGGTCGTTTATTACTTTGCAGAGCCAGATTCTTTACGATATGTGGATGGACATCATGGTTTTGCGCAAGGCTATTGACGAGAAGATGGAGATACTTCAACAGGAAGCCAAGGCAGAGGCGTTGGCCCGCGACTTGGAGACGGAATTCACTTTGACGGCCCTCCAGTACGACCAACTCACGGCCATATTCCAACAACTTCCCCAGATGAAGCGGAAGGCTGCCAAAGACACTCTTGTTGCCTTGAAGAACAGGGATATGGATCTCTATCCGGTCTTTGCCACCCAGAAAATCCAACATAAGGATATCATCGCGTCAAATCCGCTTTTGGACTCCCTGTGCAAGCGGATAGACAGCGGCCATAAAACCATCAGCGAAGCCCAGAACATCGAAACCGTCAAATGGGGCGACATTATTTTCAAAGTGACCATCGTGGCGGCCTTGCTGGCTTTCCTGATTAATCTTATTGTGAGCAAGAAACAACTTAACAAACAGCTTAATGGAAAAAAGAAGAAAAAATATACCCCGTCCATATAGTGCGATGAAGCGGTATCTGCGAATCGCAGTCGCCTGTGTCCTGTTGTCCTGCACTTCCATGGTGTCGTCAGCACAAAAGGGCATCGCGGCTGTATATTATGATGCCCAGACTCAGGAGCTAATTATCGATAAACCGAGTAATCTTTGTGCCATCCTTCCTGCGGAGAATATGCCTGTTTCGTTGAAACGTTATGTAGGGGATTCCTGCAAGATTTTGGAACAGGAAAAAAGTTACGTTGTCAAAGACATCACTCCCGAGGAAATAGCTGGATACGATTCCCTGACTGTCTATTTCAGGAACCCTCAAAGGATGGAGGTTTACGATCAACCATACAGTGTGAAAATCGACCTTCGGAACTTTGCTGAAGAAACGGAAGACACTCCGAAGACCCCTTTCTATGCCAAATGGCTTGAGCTGGGCGAATCGGTGATCTATTTCGCTTCCGGCGGCTTCCTGTTGCTGGTTGTCTTGGTAGTCGCTCTTCTTTTGTTGAGAAGAAAACGGAAAGTGAAGGATGACCTGCCGGAGGAAAACCAGCATGTGATGCAGGTGGTGGAAGAGGAAAAGAACGACTATGTGGTCGGGTTGGACTATATTCGCCAGCATCCTGAGGCATTTTTTGCGGTTGATATGGAGGAGTTCTGCCTCGACACAGCGGTGAAGAAGGTCTATTTCTCCCGTGAGGCGGTGAAAAGTCTCAATAGTTATTACAAGGCATTCCTTGAGCAGCCCGAGCGCACCAATGAGACTGGATGCTACCTGATTGGCGGCTGGGAGACGGTGGACGGGAACGACGAGCAATACAATATCAGTGTCGAAGAGATGGTGATTCCCGGTGATGACGCGGTTTACGACGAGTATTCGCTGAATTTCGGACTCAAAATCGGCATCAAACTGGGCAGTGCCATCCGCAATCTGTGCGAAAAGACAGGGCGGGATTATGTGCACACTGTCTGGATGCATTCCCATCCGGGACTGGGTCTGTTCCTCTCTTCCCATGATCTGGTGGTGCAGAAGCAACTTGCCTACCCGGATGAGCCTAAACGCATGGTGGCCATTGTGATTGACACCAATACCCCGAACTGGCAGATGGCTTTCTTCACGGCAAAGAACAGCGGGGGAATGAACAATAAGGATGATTTGCTCAAGACCATCTCCTTTGACGTGCTGAACGAATGGAGCCGACACAAGACAGTTGCCGTGCAGTCGGCAACCGTGGAGAACAGTTTCATTGTCTCGACGGAGGACCTGAAGGACGAATTCGCCTTCTCTGCCAAAGCCATCAACCAGATTGACGATGCGGTTTATGCGGAAATTCCTGAAGAATCCTATCCCTTCTATGGGGAGATTCGTCAGAACGATGGG
Organism: Bacteroidales bacterium; assembly: GCA_017633495.1. Taxonomy (GTDB): domain Bacteria; phylum Bacteroidota; class Bacteroidia; order Bacteroidales; family WCHB1-69; genus F23-D06. Next base: position 5,769 of record JAGBPE010000079.1, read on the forward strand.
AAAAAGGCCCGCGTTGTCACGGCTTGCGGTGTGTCAGGCGAAGATAATCAAATCGGCTGGTTGGTTGTGGACTCAGATACGGAAGAGGCATTTGACGCACACCAATGCGATGATAAACTTACTCGGGCCGACTTTTGCCTTGTGTGTCGTTCTGAGCAGGAATGTTACTTGGTATGGCTTAATGCCGAGCAGAAAATACGGTTCATTCATACTTCCCTCAAAGAGATGAAGGAGTGGACTCGAAGAAAAAGAGTATAAATAAAACAGATATAGCTATGAAAAAACAGTTTGTTTTTATGATTGCGGTGGCTTTGCTCCTCGGAGCCGCGTGCCAGCGGGGACAACAGGCCGGACAGCCGAATTCGTCAGCAACAGCACCGTCGGATTCGATATCTATCGTGCAACTCTCGAAATCTGAGAAAGCGGACACGCTCTATGTGGATTTCAAGATTCTGGATGCGGCGGGCAAGAAGAAGTTCGTCAATCAACTCAGTGCGGGCAATTTTATCGTGTCTGATGTGAGCACGATGGGGCAGGATATGCCTCCTAAAGTGGATTCCGTCATAGACATTCGTCAGAAAAAGGTCATTTCCGACCAGATCTCCATGCTGTTTCTCGTGGACAGAAGTGGGAGCATTTCGCAGAATGAGCTGTTGGAACAATATACTCAAATCTGTCATATCATAGACATCCTGCCGAATACTAAAATCTACTTATCGTTCATGGATAGTACCGTGACACCGAGCCTTTTGGCTACGAAGGAGAACATGAAATTCAAGTTCTATGAGGAATTTGTCGTGAAGGAGGGTACGGAGAAATATCTCTACAAGGCGATCATGGCCAAGATGGAGGAACTGTCGGGTACTTTTGGGATGCATTACCCTGAAGTGCCGCACAATCCCGCCCTTCAGGATTCCACGCAGAAGATGTTGTTTGTGTTCACGGACGGTCGGGTGATGAATTCCGACGGCACGTTTATCGGTGCCGACTTTTTCAAGTGGAAAGGGGAAATTTGGGAACTGTCGGAGAAACAGGCGCATTCGGAGATTCCGTACGTGCCGATACATTGTATTTATATCGGCGATCCTGCCGCTACGGCCAATATCAAGGATGAGATGGAGGCCCTTTGCGCGTCCGCACCCACGAAAGACGCGCTGAAAGGACAGTTCCACACCCTGTTCGATGTTGCGCAACTGCAAGAGACCCTGATGGGAACCATTGACTCCATCGCAGCTGATTACAGGCTGGTGTTGGTGAATCCTGTGGGCAAAACGTACGACGGCACACAACGTACGCTTACTGTTACGTTGCGGGACAATGCCACGGTATTGGCACAAGGGGTTATGAACTACGCGTTTGGAAACCAGCATATTCCGATCATTGTGGCATCGGAGGGGAACACCACCTCAAACCGACACACGATTCTGACGGGTTTGCTTTATGGCCTGATTTTCATCTTGTTGGCTTATTTGATCCTGCAATATCTCGTGCCTTGGATTCAATATAAGATATTCTGTAAGAAGTATATCGTGGATTATCGGAGTAGCAACAGCGGCTCGCCGGTCGAGCAGCAGCATTGCTATCATTGCAAGGAACCATTTCAAGACGGGGATAAAATTGTGGTGAAATGCGAACATGTGGTGCATCTTGAGTGTTGGGAGGAGAACCGGAACCGCTGCCCAGAATACGGCATACACAACTGCTCCAAGGGCATCCATTATTACAACAAGGAGCAACTTTCGGATCCGCGCAACGCCCCCTACTTTGTGATGTGGATGGTGTACGGCCTGATGGCGGGTCTGGTGTCGTGGTTTTTCATGCGGTTGTGCTATTCGGAGACCCTGTTTTCATCGATGATTACCGGGTTGGTGAATCTGCTGCGACCGGCTGATACCCTGCAAGGATTCACCACCATGTCGTTCGTCTCCAAAATCCAGTCCATGCTGCTCTGTGGTCTTTTGTTAGGCTTTTTCATCACCCTGTTCTTCAGTTATCAGATTGAATTCAGGAAGAAAAACCTCAAAATATGGAGTCTTATGCTTTTGCGAGCCTTGGTGGGTAGTGTGGTTGGGTTCAGCGCCTTCCTGCTCGGTGCCGTGATAATCATCCTCTTGGGAAAAGACACCAACTGCATTTACACCGACTGGATTCCGTGGGCTCTGTTTGCCGTTGGAATAGCCTTCACCCTTTCCTTCAAGACAGACATAAACCTTAAGAGTGCTTTGATTGGCGGTCTGATTTCCGTGCTGATCAGTTTTGTGGTGCTCTATCTGGCCACTTTTGCCAAAGATGTACTCAGTATGTTCAGCTATATGATTTACGCCGCCGGCTTCGGCATCGCCATCGCGGTGGTGCATTTTGTCTCCGAAAAGTACTTCTTGCGGATTTCCGGCCCGGTGAAGGAACGTGACATCGCCATCTACAAGTGGATGAGCGTGACGGGCGGATTCAACAAGGTGACGATAGGTAAATCCATAGACTGTGTCCTGGAGATGAACTGGGACGATGCCAGTAACATTGCCGACAAGCAGGTGGAGATCTATTTGGAGAACGACCGGCCCTATTGTCGGGCACTTGCCGACGGTACCCGTCTGCCCAGCGGACAGGTGATGGAGAAAGGACAGACTATCCTGCTGAACCATGGTACGGAATTTACCATTGGGAATACGTTGTTTACCTATATTGAAAAAGATAAATAATTTGTTATGAAAATTTTGAAGTTTGCAATAGGGTTGCTGGCTTTCCTATGCTGCACAAATATCCTCTATGGACAAAATGTTGTCACGGGAAAGTATAAGGGCCATATTGTCAAAATGAAGTACTATAAAGGGAGCCCTGATGATATCCAATATTTGGAATACGGTTTGGTGACGGAGTTGAACAAGACCGTTTCCCAGTTGGAGAAGGAGAAGGCATCCCTGCAGAAAGAGTTGAACAAACTCAAAGGGAAAGCTCCCGTGCAGGATGACAGCCTCCAGATGCAACTGATTATCCAGGAGCGCGACCTTCTTGCCCGGGAACGTACCATTGACTCGCTGACCAATCGTGTGAACACCCTCAACGCTTCTTTGCTGGCCATTCGGGACAGTTTGGCAAAAGTAGATGTCCCCGAACATGGTGGCAGAAGCCTTTCGGCGGAATGTCCGCATCTCGGGGTGAGCTACAGTATCGGAATACCGTTGCTGTTTAACTCCCTCTTGGACCAAAAGGACATTTCAGGGCAGTCGGTGTGGAACCGTCGGATGACCCTTTCTCATCAGATTGGGCTCTATTGGGGCAGTCGTTCCTTAGTGTCCAAAGGTTCCTTGTCCTTAGGGGTTGGTCTGGAGTATAGCCGGCTGAGGTTTGCTGCCGGGATAGGACAGCTGTCGGACAATGCTCTCGCGGCAACGGATTCGGACCTGTGTTCCTATACAGCCTCTCTTTCGTATCGGAATGTGGAGGAGAGCGCCGCCATGCACTATCTTAGTATTCCGCTCACACTCTCAATCGGGCAGCCCTATCACGACCGCATCAGCGGGTACGTGCAATTCACGCTGGTACCTTCGTTTTGCATCGCCTCAACTATGCGTACATCGGGATATTACAGTCTTTCGGGACATTACAGTCAAATTGATGGAAACCCAGTGGATTTCACATTGGATGAATTTTCACCGTTGGGCTTCGGACGCGATATGAATCTTGAAACGAGGACGAAAAATGCGGCAGTGAACCGTTTCCTGTTGACAGGTCGGTTGGCGGGTGGCATTTACCTGCCTTTGTGCCGTGCTCAGCAAGGTAAAACCTCGCCTTGGGTAGTCAAATTGGGGGTCAAAGTGGATTTCGCCATCACTCCCGTGTCAAAAGGCTTGCCTGAGGATGAACATCTTCCAGGAGCAACTTACCGCCTGAACCAATACAATCTGTTGTCGGGCAAAGGATGTCGTTTTATAAATCCTGGATTGGAGGTGGGAATCATGTATATCTTTGGAATAAAAAACAAATAATTATGGCAAACGAACGCAAAGAATGGGGTGCAGGTGTTTTTTCGCTGCTCTCCTGGTTTAAGCAAGAGAATGTGAAGAAGGCCAAAGTGATGGTCGTGGGCGCGGGCGCATTAGGAAACGAAGTGCTGAAAAATCTCGCACTGTTTGGCGTGGGCAATATCTATATTGTGGATTTTGACACCATTGAGTATTCCAACCTGACACGCTCCATCCTTTTCCGCGAATCCGATGCCGACAAGGGATTGTATAAGGCAGAAGTGGCTGCCAAACGCATAAAAGAAATTAATAAGAACATCAATGTGCAATACATTGTGGGCAACCTGAATTCGGATGTCGGTTTGGGTGTCTATAAGCAGATGGACGTGGTGATCGGCTGTTTGGATAGCCGCCTGGCCCGTCTGCAGCTGAACCGCCAGTGTATGCGTGCCGGCGTGCCTTGGGTCGATGGTGGTATCGAAGATCTGAACGGTGTGGTGAAAGTGTTCAAACGCGGTGTGAACTGCTACGAATGCGGCCTTTCGGACACTGCCAAACACAACCTGTTCCAGAAGATGTCCTGCGCGGGCGTGGCCAAGCGCAACGAAGATGCAGGACGCATCCCCACGACTCCCGTTATCGCCTCTATCATCGGCGCCGTGCAAACGCAGGAGGCTATGAAGCTTCTTCATCCAGAGGAACTGTATAAGGGTGAACTGACCTCCTTATGTGGCCAGTGGTTCCATTACGAGGGGATGCATAACAATGTGAAAATTTACAAATCAACCGCTTATCATACCGATTGTCCATCCCACGAGTATTGGAAACCCGTATTCAAGATTCCGCAACTGTCAGCCGACATCACGGTGGAGAACTGTATTGCTATGCTCAAGGATCTGCTGAATGTGGAGAGCGTGGAAATCAACCTTCGGAATGATCGCTTTGTGGATAAAATCGCTACTCGGAACGATAACCAATGCTTCATGCCGATGCTTCCCGAGTCGAAGATTCCCGATTACATCGACTCGAATCCCCAGCTCTATTGCCGATTGCGAATGGATTTGAATCAGAACACCTACGAGAATATTGACGAGGAATTCCCATACCAGCAGTTGACGCTGAGGGAAATTGGCATACCTTATTTCGATATTCTGCAAATCACGACGGAATCAGGGTATTTCTATGTGGAACTGACAAAAGACGAATCTAGATATCCTTTCCAATAATCATATCGCCATCACTATGAGAGTCAATCAGCTATATGATCCGATAGGCGATTTGAAAGCCGAGACATGGGTGAACACGTATCTACCAGATAACGCGCCAGTTCGGATTAGCTCAAAAGGGATTTTCTACAGCAATTATTGTGAGGATCTTTTGGAGGTGGATACGTCGGATTCTATTCCCAACCAGATCAGTTTGTCGCGCGATGGCTTGTGCCATCTGTTGCCGGAAGCACTTTTGGTGGAAGAGAACCGTTTGCGAGATCCAAAACAGAGATCCAAACCGTTTACCCCTGTAAAAGAGCGCATTCTGAATTTCTTTGTTCCTCTCGACACGGAATTTTTCCACGTCACCCTTGGGTTGGACAAGGTCGTTCAGAATTTGGAATCAGAAACGGTCGAGGTGTTATTGAAATCCCTTTATGACATTGATGTACAGACGATTCAGAATCCAGAAATAAAAAAAGCACTTCCTTTGTTGTTACAAGCATCTGAAATCAGAGGTGATTATGTGCTGATAGGGAGGCTGATGACCGCAATCACAGGCTTTCAAACGGAAATACATCGGGTTTTCCGATTATTTTCGGATACTACCGGGAATGAATATAATATTCCTGTCGCCCGAATTGTGTTTTACATATCCTCATTGACCAATAAAGAATACGCCGCACAGTATCAGAAGCTGGGTGAGTTTGTCCAGTTTGTGGCGGAGTGGTTTTTCCCTGTTGAGCAGGCTTATGAATATGCTATAAAAGAAATGGGACATCCTTTTGTGCTGGATGGAACCCTTACGTTGGATTATAACACTTATCTTTAACAGTATGAAGACATTTAATAGAATAGACTGGAAAAAGGGCATGGAAATAATGCCGGAAACGTTTCTTTATGCGGATAGTCACCATGATAATATCAGTAGAATAAATCGCCAGATGTTGGTGCCTTTCGCATACGGACTTGTCCCGATGCGTGATTTTGAACTGAAATATACGATTCTCGACCAAAAACTTACGCTTGACAAAATAGCCTGTACCATCATGGACAGTGAGGGAAATATTTTGAATATTACGAAAGGTGTAACTCTTCCGCTTCCCAAGGAAGTTCAAGGAACGTACTATCTGACCGTTTCATACGGGGAAGAAGAACATGTTGAGAAAAATGGTGTTCCTCAGGTGGAGAGAAATTATAAATTTCAACTAATCAATCTGTTCAATCCTTCTTCTCCTTTGTTGTTTCCGATAATGAAACTTAGAGCGGAGAATGGAGAATGGGAAGTTTTGGACTTTATTCCACCTTGTTTCTCAATCAATGCATGTAACCAGTTGGCTGACTTGGCAGGACATTGTCGCCAACAGATTACGAAGATGCTTGAGTTAGTCGAAAAGAGGGAACTTACGGCCGCTTACGGCCAAATCGGCTACTTGCTCATTGAATGGTCCAATACACTTAGCAGTGATCTTCCCGCCTCGTTTGTCACTCGTCTGAAAAAAATCATATTTGTTGTCAAAGCCAACCATTTATTTGACGATGCAGACGACGAAACCCTTATGACTCGAATGGACAACTTTATTTGGCGGGAATTCAATCCGAATGCACTTTTCGAGACCATCCAAGAGGCGTTGTCGTACATTCATGCTGCCATAGCCTATCTCCAAGAAGTCAAAACTGAACCCGTACCGGTAGTGGAAAAACCGAAACCGGAACCGGAGGAAGAGGAACTCACTTATATGTTGTAACGATGTACATTAAGATACCCTTTCAGATAACGAACGGTACGGTGGAGCAGGAAACGGATATCAAGAAATCCGTTGACCGCTTCATTGATTTGTTGATCGCCACCCCGATGGGTCAATTCAAGGCGGATCCCGATTTCGGCTTTGTGTTCAAGAATTTCCGTTTCGAGAACTTTGATGAGAAGAGGCGCACCGTTGCCTGTATGAAGGCAGACGAACCCATGAGCGACTTTAAGATCACGGGATCAAGCAAAAATCCGAAAAATTTCGCATACGCCTTAAAACGCAATATCGAAAAGTACGAGCCTCGAATGAGTGTGAGTGAGGTGACGATGGATTACGATTCGAGAAAACATAATGTCAAACTGTTGATTTCAGGACTGATTAAAGGCGATAAAACGCAAAATTATAGCCATGAGGTCAATTTTTATGTGTGGTAAGAGTTATGGATAATCAATTGAATATACAATCGGGCAGAGAACTGCTCAACGAAGCTATCAAACAATGGGAGCAAGACGGGCTTTTAGACAGCTTTAATGATGGCAAATCTTTTTCGAATAAGAGATTGGATGAGGCTGAAGAAAACGCTGTGAGGCAAAATTTGGAGCGTGACCCTGTCCTTAACCTGTTGATGACTGCGTTGGCACATCAGACAAATCTGTTGAAAGAACAGGTTTCGGCATTGCGCACATCCATATTGGATGAATTCATCCGAAGGACTGTCCCTTTCACGTTGACCAGGCCGACACCTTCCATGACGGTTTTGCGAGTGAAAATGGTGGATGGCTCAGAAGTTTCACACGTAGTGGATGATTCCACGGTGATTCGTTTGGAAAAGCGTTCTAAAACCAAAATGCGCTTCAAAGAGCAGGAGAGCTTTTCGTTCATGCCCCTTTTGAAGACTAAAATTCTGAACGCGACGATAGGCGCTGTCAGAAAAGTCAATCGGAACACTTTTGATATAACCCTATCTGGAAAATTCAATTTTGACAATCTTTCTGGCGTATCTCTCTATTTCCCCAATCATACCATATCATCGTTGTCCCTCCATGTGGATGGCGTACAAGTTCCTGTGTTTTCTCTCAAGGACTACGATCGTTTGCCATTGTGTGACATCTTCAATGTGAACCATTGTGTTTTCAATCGTTCCCTTCTCTACGGGACAACGGAAAGTTGGCTGGATAGATTGGCCCCATTGACTGACAAGTTGTTTTATTTAGGAGATTATAAAGTCGAAGATCAATCTACATTGTCTATTCAACTGACTGTTGGTTTGGAAGAAGTGAACCTAACAGAAGACGATGTACTTATCAATTGCATACCTGTCGTGAATGTAGAAAAAGGTAGCGTCAATTTGTCTGCCGAGGAGCCTATTAAAAAGATTGCCATGGAGAAAAGTGTTGACTTTCAGGAAAAGAAAGATTCTCCGATCGTGCATACTGTGAAAAATGGAAAAGAACTCCTTCAATTGCTTGCTCCTTCAGATCGTTCTTTTGACGCTGAGCAAATTACCCTTCGCCGTTTTGGTGCGGAACGATATCATGCAGGGAAACTCGTATCACAGACGCGTGCCCTCACGCATCGCTATTCGTCCGATTTCCATGCGTTTAGACCCTTTGCCGATATCGATTTTGACGAGAAAGTGAACGAGGTGAGGGTCTTGTTAAATGAGATAGAGAGCATCATCAGTAAAAATCAGTCTGCCTATGAAGGAGTATATGTGATGCTCCAAAAGCATTCTAATGCCTATGTTTCCGGCGGTCAGTCCAGGATGGCAGTGTCATATCTGCTTACGGACGGACAGCAGGGAAATGGATTAACGCCATCTTGTGCCGTGAAACTACCCCCAATATTCGATGAGGCGGGAAGTGCCATTATGCTGACTACATTTGGTGGTCGTGATGAGGTTACTGACGAGGAAACACTTCAGCAAATGGCCAGCTATTATCATTTGACGAGAGATAGGCTGATTACGAAGTTCGACATCAAACAATTCTGTTATAAGGAGTTGCGAGGCGTGTATCAGATACCGAAAGAGATGGTATTGGATATAACCTTTCAACCTGATATTTGTGAAGGACAGCAGAAAATGGTGGTGTCTATCTCGTTAGCCCAACCCCAAAATCTCGAGATTCCAGAGGATTTCGCTCAACGTGTATCCACAGAATTACAACAGAAAATCAACCTCCGAACTACAGGTTTTTGTGAATTCGAAGTGAATGTTAGATTGTAATCCCCAAAAATATGCGATTTACCCGATTAATCCTTCTTGTTCTTTTGTTGACGCTTAATGGTGCTTTTCATGGCTCAGCGCAGTCTGTTGGTATTGACGATAGGAGTTGTGAGGATCGGATTGACGAAGTAATCTTGTTTGCACGCTTAAAGTTGGGATGTCCATACGAATGGGGAGGATCAGGTCCTAATACTTATGATTGTTCCGGACTTGTGAACTATGCTTTTCACCAAGTGGGAGTTGTGGTCACCCGCACCACCAGCACGTTATGCATTGAAGGAGAGCGGGTGTTTCTGACCAATATCAAGCGTGGTGATTTGGTGTTTTTTGTCTCAGGAGAGTATCCGAATCGGCATATTTCTCATGTGGGGATTGCCATTTCTGACTATGAAAATGGAGATTTCAAGTTTATCCATGCCTCTGCCGGTAACGGTTGTGTTTGCGTGAGCCGTTTCACCGACTCGAACTATCAGACGACCTACGGTGGTGCCAGGAGGATTATACGGTGCGACTAGACGGGGCAATCTGTGTGTAAAGACATCAAAAAAAACACCCCGGAATCTATCCCGAGGTGTCTCAAGTCTCAAGTTTTAAGTCTCAAGTCTTATCTCTTCTTAAGTCCCAGAATCTCTCTGGCTTCGTCGGAGGTGGCGATGGGACGACCGAGCAGTTTGGCCATGCGGACGACCTTGTCCACCAGTTCGCCGTTGCTCTTGGCGAGCACGCCGCGTTCGAGGTAGAGGTTGTCTTCGAAGCCCACGCGCACGTTACCGCCCATCACGATGGTGGGAGCGGCGAGG